>CAZWMQ010000002.1:0-47170 GCA_964635125.1 uncultured Candidatus Saccharibacteria bacterium
CATTAATTTAGATAATTCTTCAATTATTTTTTCATAAGTATTGTAAAGTAGATCAAATTTCCTCTTGCCTGCCACAGTCTCTAAATATTTACTTATGACTTTATTAATTTCTTGATCTTCTTTCTTAATTCTTTCAATCTCAGTTAAGAATTCCTCTTTGGTTAGATTCCCTTTCTTTAAAGCGGTAATTCCATTCTGAATATCTCTTAAATAAAAATATCTACGACTTTCATGAAAAGTATTAAGTGGATTATTTTTCGGAAGAGCTTTAATTATATTTTCTATAATTTGTAATTTCTCTATCTCATTAATAACTTGATAATCAATCCCATTATAAAAATGATCTGAATATTTATTAATTACCTCCACCGCAAAAGCATGAAAAGTAAAAATCTGAACTCGATAAGCATCTTCACCAATTAAAGATACCAACCTCTCTCGCATATTACTAGCCCCACTTTCAGTAAAAGTTAATAATAAGATCTCTCTTGGTCCAGATTGGGTTTCTTTTAATATTTGCGCTACTCGAAGAGCCAATAACTCAGTTTTACCAGATCCAGGTCCTGCTACCACTAAAACCGACCCCTCAATAGTCTTAACCGCTTCTTTTTGTCTTTCATTTAACTTTTCAAATCTCTCTTCAAATATGCCCATATTAATCTAATTGTAACATTTTATTTTTTAATGTTTGTTTAAATTTTCATACCTTTACATAATTATAAGAATATGTTAATCTATACTAGATAATAAGTTTATTCTTTAAAAATTTTTAAAATGAAAAAAAATGATCCTACCAAACTGACTCTTAAAGAATTAGAGAGGAAGTTAAAGGAATCTCAACAACCCTGGATTAATCTAGCAACATTCTTTTTCTTCTCCGCTGTTATTATTGCGATTTGGAGGCCAGACTATATATACATTAACCATAAGCCATTAAAAGGCCTAATTTGGTTGCCTCCTATCCTTTTCACTATAATTGCCCACTCTAGATCTAAAAAATATAAAGAAGAGCTGGCAAATAGAATTAAAAAGATAAAAGATGAAATAAAAGAAAAAGAGAAAAGTGAAGCTTTCGAGCAATTTAAAATTGATTTATTAAACCAAAAAGAATATTAATTAAAAAATATAAGCCTTGGGCTTCCCTAGAAAACAACAAAACCTAACTATTAAAGTTAGGTTTTTATTTTATTAGTATAATCTTATTGACAAATAATATAAATTATGTTATATTTATTATTAGTAATCATATTTCTAAAAATTTAAAATTATAAATAATAATGAAAAAAATTATAACTTATTCTGAGAAACAATTATATATAAAATCTCAGAATGTAAAGTGGAGATGGTTTCTCTTCTTTGCGATATTTTTATGGAGTGGGATTGTTTTATCACTAATCAAAGCTTTTGGATTAGTGATAAACGGATATCTGTTATTATCCCTTTTCCTTTTGGCTGTAGTTTGTTTTATTGTAGGAAACTACAACACAAACCGATATATAAAAGAATTAAAAAGAAGAGAAGAAGAAGATTTTAATAATCAATTCCTCTAATCTTTAAAATATTTTCTAAACACCGAGAGGTGTTTTATTTTTTCTATTTTTAATTATTTTATAATACCGATAAATGAAATAAATTATTATTAATATAACTATTATTCCAAGTAAGCCGCCACTTAAAATCTTACTTAATTTCTGTCAATTACTTCCAAAAAAATACCCCAGAGTTGAGTATATTAATATTTGGCTAATTTCTCCTAGGGTTGTTATTAGGAAAAATTTACTATATTTAATTTTACCCATACCAGACAAGATATTTAATATTAAGTTTAAAGATATCTCAAATCTAGAAAAAAATAAAATCCAGCCAGGATTAGCTTTAACTTTTCTAGAGACTCTTTTAAATCTCTCAGAATCTATTACTTTCTTTAGGCCAATTTTAGAAAAAACTTTATAACCAAAATGATGAGATAATCAATAAGAAATACTATTACCAACTACTTTACCTAAAATGGCCGCTAAAATCACAAATCCTAATTTAAAATAGCCATTATAAGAAAGTGCAGATGAAGCTATAATTAGTGTTCCAGGTGGAATTGGTAAAATTGAAGCCGCTAGCATAGTCATACCAAATATAGCTATATATTTAAAAGATATTATTAAAGGTAGAATTGTGTTTTCGATTAAATGAAGCATATTGAATAAATATTATCTTAATTTAAATTTTAATATCCTCCAAACTCCTCAGTTATAATGTTATCTTGACTAATATTTAAAGATACTAACATCTCTCGCATAGCTTTAACCATGGCCTCTGGCCCTGATAAATAATATTTAACTTCTCCTATATTAGAAACATATTTTTTTAACACTTCAGGATTAATTCTGCCAGATTCTATATTTTCACCAATATCATTACTCTCTGAAAAAACTTCAACATATTTAAAGTTTAGATTCTCCTTTTCTAGATTAAGAAAATCCTTCAAAAATGGAGTTAAGGATTGATTCTTGTTGGCATGAATTAAAATTAATTTATGATTGGTATGTTTATAAGTAGCTTCTTTGATCATGGAAATAATTGGAGTAACCCCTATACCTCCAATTAAAAATACCAAAGGTGTAATTTCATCTTCCGGAAGTATAAAATCACCATATGGTCCGTCTAAATTTACCTCGCTTCCCTCTTTAAAATCTTTTAATACGTTTTTAAATGCTGAGGGGCGCATTCTAGTAGCAAATCCTAATTCTAACTCATAAGGAGCGGATATGAAAGACAAAGTTCTAGTATTACCCTCTTCATCAGTTTGAGAAGGATTTATTAAAGTTAAATCAGCATTTTGACCAGCTTTATAGTCAAAATTAATTGGCTTCTCAAAATAAAAAGCCATAGTTCCTTCAGCAACTTCTTCTGATCTAATAAATTTAATTTTATATAAAGACATATTTAATTTAAATATATTATTAACTAATAATATTTCTACCCTCTTTGATAATAAAAACCGAAATAATTGTAACCTATTCTTACTTATTCTTTTTTGGTTTCTTTTTTTCTTTTCTTTGTGCAAAATTTCCTTTAGCCATATATTTTTTTACTCTTTAGAGTTATTATAATTATAACACAAAATAAAATACCCCTTCTTTTATCTTGGGGTATAATCAAAACTTATCTAAATATTCTTCTTTGATAAATTTTCTTCCACTTCTCAGGGTTCTCAAAAATAATTTCTTCAGAAATCCTTTCAAGGTTATAAGACTCTTCTAAAGATCCTGAATTTCTTTTAACAGAAAATCCGCAAACCCCGCAAGCAACCTTGTATTCAACATAATTTAATTTATGCTCCAGAAGTTCTATGACATGCGGAGTAATGCCAGTAACAACTGGACCTAATATTCTTAAATTATTTTGAAAATCAATATAAAAGTATCTGTGCTTTTTAGGTTTGTAAACGATACACCCACCTGATAAATTTGGAAGATGTTCCCCCCAACATTTATAACAAAATAGATTAACACTAAAAATAACTTCCTTTTCCATAAAGATTAATTTAGGGTTTACAAATTTTATTTCACAACTTTAATTAGTATATATTAAAAATAAATTATTGACAAGATTTAGATAAAGTATAACCAGCTTCTTGAGCTTTTAATTCGTTTTCAAAATAAATCTTATTACTTTCTTTAATATTTGATTTACAATTATAAAAATAATACTTAATTCCACGAGAGCTCGCATAAATATAACTTGAACCATCTTTAAAGTTGTTCTCACTGTATTCATAATTAGATAGTGTAAATATTGGTTGGGAAAAATTCCCAACATGCTCTAAGAAAAATATTTTAAAAAATACAAAAATTATTAAAATTAATAAAGATATAGTAATAGATAAAAAAGGTTTCCCAATTAAATCGATATTGATTTTCTCTATAGTTTTATACCAAGACTCCATAAATTAATTATAACTCTGAGATTTCAAACTTTTTAGACCTTTTAATTATGCTTCCTAATTGTGTTCTGTTAATTCGTAAAGATATGGATTGGTTAGCTAATCTTTCTCCTATAAGATTAATTAATGACCTTATATAAGTTCCGGAAGAAACATTTAATCTAGCTTTATAGACACGATATAATTCTCGTTTAGAATCTAATTCGTATTTTTGCCAAGCATTATAAATATCGATTTGACGAAAATCACCTTCTACTTTTAAAATATTATTTAAAAATTCTAAATTATATTCTTCTTTTGAATAATCCTTAAACCCTAAATAATCTACCTTAAATATTTTAATTTCTCTTTCTATTTTTTCGATTTTACCTTCTCTAGCCAATTTCCACATTGGTTTACCTTTTACTTTCCTAGAAGAAAATGCTGGGAAAGGTTGTTTATTTTCTAATTTTATTTTTTGAAGCTCTATTTTAACTAATTTTTCATCTATTAAGATGTCTTTGAAACCAAGATCATAATTAATTAACCCTAAAATATCATAAGTATCACTTTTGACTCCTAAAATAAATTCAACTTCATAAACTTTATCTAACCCAAGTAGTCGTGCTTTTTTATAAACATCTTGATCAGTTAAAATCAACATTATACCTTTAGCCATTGGATCAAGACGACCAGCATAAGTAATTTTAGAATTAAAATATCTTGGATATTTTTTCTTAAATCTTTCTCGCATTTGAGCTAAAGTTTCGGCATAATTTTTCTCAAAATAAATAATAGACATTAAAATATATTAACATATTTAGTATTGATTTTAAATCAATTTTCTGTTATACTTTAAAGTATAAAAAACTAAAACTATGGCACATCGTAAAGCGGCCGGAACCGCTAAAAACTTAAGAGATAGTCAACCTAAATACTTAGGCCTTAAAAAAGGTTCTAATCAACCTGTTCTAGCTGGAAATATTCTAGTCAGACAAAGAGGAACTAAATACTTGGCTGGGAAAAATGTTGGAGTTGGTAAAGACCATACTTTATTCGCTCTTAAAGCTGGTAAAGTTACATTTACTCACAAAAGAAAAGTCGGCTATAATAATCAAGAGAAAGTTAAAAAAGTAGTTAATATTATATAAACAATTACCAAGAATTATCTAAATAGGATTATATTATTACAGAATCTTATTCTTATATATAAATAAAAACCGCTAACCTAGTGTTAGCGGTTTTAAAAATTAATAAGATATTTTCGGTTTCCAGTACTCAGCTTCTGGAAACTTTTTCCAAATTATTCTCACGAACTGAGCTTCGTGAAAAAATTTTATCCGGGTCAAAATGCACCCTCTAAAAACATCTATGATGTTTTTACCTTCTATATAATCTTCATTTGGATAAAGATTACATATTTCTTTAGCTTGACCACCGTAAAGTGGCTTTACTAAAAGTGGAGTATTATCTATTTCTAACCCCTCTCCACCAGAAATTAAAAGATAGGTACTTCCATATAAAGAATACTCTTCTATACAAGTATTCTCACTTTGAATATTTCTATTCTTAAAGAGAGTTTCTTTATATAGGTTAATAACTCTTTTAATATCATTACTCCCTGGAATTGTCTCTGGAACAAATTGCCCAAGAGCAAAAATGGAAGCAAAAAACATCGTAAAAAATAAAAATAATATTTTTTTCATTTTTAATTTTTAATAATTTAGAAAGAACATTAATACTTTTATTATATAATAATAAAATATATTTGTCAAATAAAATCTTACTTAACTAATATTTTTATCTTTATCTTATTTTCAGAACCTTTTACTTCCACTTCATATTCTCCTACTTTTTTAATATTATCTTTCGGAAGGGTAATTTGTGTTGGAGAAAGTGAAATTTTAATTTGATTATAAATAGCTTCTACTATATCTGACTCCTTTATTTTAGAAAATAAATTTCCATTTTTATCTTTATTGTGTCCTATAATTTCTAAAAATCCTCTGCTATTTTCATTTAAAATATTTTGTAAATCATTTATAGCTTTTAAAAATAAATTTTTATCAAGCTCTTTTTTGTAAGTCTTAATCTTTTTTTCTTCTTCTAACTTTTTAATTGCCGCTGCAGTAGCCAAAATAGCCTGCTTCTTAGGAATTAGAACATTAGTAGCGAATCCAGTCGCGACTTCTTTAATTTCGCCAATTTTACCTTGCTTAGAAACATTTTGAATAAAAATTACTTTCATTATTATAAAATAATAACAAATTTTTAATTTTATTCAAAACTATAATAATTATCTATAATTCTTATTTATTAATATATTCTAAAACTTTATCCAGTTGAGTATCAATAACTTTACCACTCTTATCTAAAATTAAATTCAAAGAAGAAGTTGCAATAATATCTGGAGTAATTCCACTTTCTGAAATATTAACTCCGTTAGGAGTGTATCATTTAGCAACAGTGACTTTAAGATCAGAACCGTTTGATAACTTTATTAATTCTTGAACAGAACCTTTTCCAAAAGACTTCTCGCCAAATACTGTAGCTACTTTATTATCTTTTAAAGCTCCGGCTAATATTTCTGCTGCTGAAGCTGAACCTCCATCAATTAATACATACACTTTACGACTAGCTAGTTGAGGATACAGATATCCTTTAGAATAATCCACCCTATCTTCTTTTATTTTAGAATTTTTTTCGACTACGACGACTTTGTCTTTTGGTAAGAACAAAGAAGCAATGTCTACGGCTGAATCTAAAAATCCTCCCCCATTACCTCGTAAATCTATTAAAAGACTCTTAGAATTGGAAGTTAAAAAATCTCGATAAGCTTGTTCAAATTTTGGCCCAGAATCTTGAGTAAAAGAATTAAAATGAATTATAAAAACATTATCTTTTATTTCTGTATTAATAATTGGAATCTCTACCTCACTTCTAGTAATATTAAATTCTTGTATTTTAGTATTACCATCACGAATTATTCCTAAAGTTACATTAGTTCCAATCTCTCCTCTAACTAATCTAACTACTTCATCAATTGAACTATTTAAAGTGCTACTTCCATTTACTTCGGCGATTATATCTCCGGCTTTTAATCCTGATTGTTCAGCTGGAGTACCTTTTAGTATAGACATAATTGCTGGTTGATTATTTTTATATCCAACCATAGCTCCAATCCCTCCAAATCTACCGTTCACATCTTGTTCAAATTGTTTAGATTCTTCAGGGGTAAAAAATTGTGTATATGGATCTTGATAAGCGGCGACATATCCCTTTAACATCCCGTAATCTAAATCCTCTTCCGTTGGTACACTATAATTAGTCTTCCAAGATATAAACTTTGTATTTAAATCATCTTTAACTTCTTTTAATAATTGAGTTAGATTTACTTTAGAGTCATTTTCAGCAAAAGCTGAAAATGAAGAATTGTTTTTTAAACTCCCCAATAAAAACCCTAGACTAAATATGAAAATAAAAAGAATAATTACTCAAATATATTTAAAATTTGGTGTATTTAGATATTTAAAAGACCATTTTTTGAATCTTCTTTTCATACTTATATATTAATAGTATTAATTATATCATAATTCTATTTTAAAAAATATGTTAATATTATAAATATAAAATATGCCTAATAAAATCTATCTATATAATACTTTAAACAAAGAAAAAGAGTTATTTACTCCCATATACAAAAACAAAGTCTTAATATACTCTTGTGGTCCAACTGTCTATCACTATGCTCATCTAGGTAATTTAAGAGCTTATATTTTTGTTGATATTTTAAATAACACTTTGAAATTAGCTAATTATGAAGTGAAGCATCAAATCAACCTAACCGATGTCG
Organism: uncultured Candidatus Saccharibacteria bacterium; assembly: GCA_964635125.1. Taxonomy (GTDB): domain Bacteria; phylum Patescibacteriota; class Minisyncoccia; order Phycocordibacterales; family UBA5272; genus UBA5272. The sequence continues at coordinate 7,773 of CAZWMQ010000002.1, forward strand.
GCCATTTAGTAACTGATGCCGACAATGGTGAAGATAAAATGGAAAAAGGAGCCAGAAGAGAAGGAAAAAGTGTTTATGATATTGCTGAATATTACACCAAAGAGTTTTTTAAAGATTTAGAAAACTTAAATATAGATAAAAATAAATTCATCTGAACTAAAGCTACCGATTATATCAATGAAGACATTAATATGATTAAAATATTAGAAAATCGTGGATACACTTATAAAATAAAAGATGGTATATATTTTGATACGGCTAAATTTAAGAACTATGGAGAATTAGCTAGATTAGATATTGAGGGGCTACAAAAAGGAATTCGAGTCGATGATATTAATAATGAAAAGAAAAATAAAACTGATTTTGCTTTATGGAAATTTTCACCAAAAAATGAAGTTAGACAAATGGAATGAGATTCACCTTGGGGAATTGGCTTCCCAGGTTGACATATAGAATGCAGTAGTATGTCTCGTGCTATCTTAGGAACTCATCTTGATATTCATACTGGTGGAATTGATCATATTCCAATTCATCATACTAATGAAATCGCTCAATCTGAATGCTCCTTAGACCCTTATGATGATGGGAAATTTGTCAATTACTGAATGCATGTAAATTTTCTAAATGCTGATAAAGGTAAAATGAGTAAATCAAGTGGAGAATTCTTAAGATTACAGACTTTATTAGATAAAAATTATGACCCAATTGCTTATAAATATTTATTATTAATGACTCATTATCGTAAAGAATTAAAATTCTCCTATGAAGCTTTAGATGCGGCTAGCAATGCTTATCAAAAATTAAAAAAGAAAATCCAAAATCTTTTAGTAGAAAATACTAAAGTTACTATAGAATTGAATGCTCAGGCTACAAAATTAAAAAATAAATTTATATTAGCAATGTATGACGACTTAAATACTTCTGAGGCTTTAGCGACTCTATGAAATACTCTTAACGATAAAGAAATTACCAATCCTGAAAAAATAACTCTCCTTGACTATTTTGATAAATATCTTAATCTTAAATTATTTAAGATTTAAACTCTTTATAAATATAGTTATTTTAAAGATTTCCACCTAATCCCCTATTTATATTTTTTGAGAAAACTTAAAATCTGCTATGCTTTAATTATTATATAAATAATTATTTTTAATTTATGTTAACTTCTCAAGATTTAGCTAAAAATCAGAAAAATAATAACCAGAAAAACAACTTTCAAAAAGATTGAAAGAAAAAAGAGATTTTATCTCCATTTGATGAATTATCTAATTTGAGAATACCTCCACAGGATTTAGAAACAGAAAAAGCTCTGTTAGGGTCTTTGTTATTAGTCCCGGATTCTTTTTTTGAAATTGCACATATTATATCAAAAGAAGATTTTTATTCAGAAAAACATAAATTAATCTATGATGCAATTTTAGAATTAATTAATCGTAAAGAGCCAATTGATCTCTTAACTTTATCCGCAAAATTACGAGAAAGAAAAGAATTAGATCAAATTGGTGGAACTGATTATTTGTCTAATCTATTAGGATTAGTCGGCACGGCCTCTAATATTATTTACTATGCAGATATTATTAAAAAGAAATCAATATTAAGAAGGTTAATTATTGCTGGTAGTCATATTGGAGAAGTAGCTTTTAGAGAAGAAGAAGAATTAGAAAATATTTTAGAAGAAGCAGAAAGGAAAATATTTGACATTACTTCTAATATCAATAATAAAAGTGATGTGGTTTCAATTAAAGACCTTGGTGAAGATACTATCTCTAGATTTATTCATTTAGCAGAAAATCAAAATGAAGTTCGTGGTGTTCCAACTGGCTTTAAAGATCTAGATAATAAATTATCTGGATTTCAAAAATCAGACTTAATTATCTTAGCGGCCAGGCCTTCAGTTGGTAAAACATCACTCGCTTTAGATCTTGCTCGTAATGCGGCGGTTAAGTACAATATTCCTACGGTAATATTCTCTTTAGAAATGAGTAAGCAACAATTAGTAGATCGTATGTTGTCAGCGGAGGCTCAGGTTGATGGTTGAAAATTAAGAACTGGGAAACTAAATATGGAAGAAGAAATCGCTCGTCTTCAAGAAGGTATGCATAAATTGATGCAAGCCCCTATTTACATTGATGATAAGCCAGCCAACACTGCCATGAATATGAGAAGTGTTCTTAGAAAATTAAACCATGACAAAACAATTGGCTTGGTCATAGTAGATTATTTACAATTAATGGCGACTTCTAGAAACTATGACAATATGGTTAATCAAGTTACAGAAATCTCAAGATCTCTTAAAGGTTTGGCTAAAGAGTTTAATGTGCCCGTAATTGCTTTATCACAGCTTTCTCGTGCAGTTGAAGCTCGTGGTGGTAAGCCGAGATTGTCAGACTTACGAGATTCAGGTTCAATTGAGCAAGATGCCGATGTGGTAATGTTTATTCATCGTGAAGATAAATATGGAGAAAATAAAGATAATCCTGATAAAAAGAATATTATCGAAATCTTAATTGAGAAACATCGTAATGGCCCAACTGGTATGGTCGAATTATTCTTTGACCAGAAAAAAACTTCATTCTTATCAATTGAGAAAAATGAATTCGGCGACTTCCAAATGCCTGACATTAATGTTCCAGATGATATTAATGGGGAGTTTTAATATTCTTTTTAAAAAATGTTATATTAGAATAACTTTATGAACCCTACTGAAAAATTACAAGAATTATTATTAAAATTTCCTGGAATTGGGCCGAAGCAAGCGGCTCGTTTTGTATATTTTCTCCTGCGAAGCAAAAATGAATATAAAGATGAATTAGCTAAAAATATTGAAGCTTTAAAAGATTCCGCTAATATTTGTGAACAATGCCTAAGAGTTTATAGTAATAATCATAAAAACAATAAACTATGTTTAATCTGTAATGATAAATCTAGAGATAATACTAAATTAATGCTAGTGGTCAAAGAATTAGATATTGATGCCATCGAGAAAACTAATACTTATCATGGTAAATATTTCATTCTTGGTAACCTTTTACCATTTTTAACTGAAAAACCAAGTGAAATAATTAATATTAAAGAATTGGTTAATTTAATTCATAATAATCTAAGCAATAAAGACTTAGTTGAGATTGAAAAAATTTCAGAGATTATCTTAGCTCTCCCTTTAACTGATGAAGGAGAAAATACTATAGATTACTTAAAGAAAACTTTATTACAAATTGTTGGAATATCTAAAGTCAAAATATCGACTCTGGCACGCGGTATATCAACTGGGCTTGATCTAGAATATGTTGATAAGAACACTTTTAAAGAGGCCTTTAACCATCGTGAATAAAAATAAAAGCCGTCTTTCGACGACTTTTATACATACACCCTTGTAAAAAATAAGAACTATCTTATTTAGGATAACAGAATCTAAATTAAAGTCAAGAGAATTTAAAACTCAAACAAAAAATAAAAGATTAAATAGACAATACTTTTATTTCAAAAAAAGGTTGCTTGTGGCCATTCTTCTTAAAATATCTAGACTTTGGCATATATTTAACTACTTCTACTTTCTTATGATAACCAATTTTAACAATTTCAGCTTCAATTTTATTCCCAGTTACAATTGGAGTTCCAATTTCAACTTTATCACCTTTTACTGACAATAAAATATTATCAAGTAATAATTTATCTCCAACTTTATATTCGCCTTTTATTTTCTCTATCTTAACTTTACTTTCTCTCTCAACTTTATATTGCTTGCCACCAATTAAAATAACACTGAAATTCTCCATATATTTAATCTTTTAGTATTTTTAATAATTAAATATTATCATATTTTCTATAGTTTTGCAAATCCAGAAAAATAAAAACCGCTTTATTTATCGCGGTTTTGGAACTTTATTTTTAAAAGTGATTCCTATTAATTAGTCTTCCTATTTCTTCGTTCATCTCAATATTTTCTTCAAGATCAGAGATGAGAGTTTCAATACTCCTTCTCCGTTCTTTTGATATTAAGAAAAAATACCTGGTGATAAGCTCTTCCATTTTTACTGAAGAACCATGATTTTCTTTAAATTTTTTCAAAAAAGAATAAATAGACTTACTTCCAACCTGATTCTTTTTTAAATAACTCAAAAAATCTCCTAAAGGCATTTCTGAGAAATTTCTTTCCGCTTCAAAAACATTCTTTTCGACAATGCAGACGAACCATTTTTTCTTTTTAAAAAAATGAATCTTCTTTAAATTAAATCCTTTTTTCTTTAGGATTAAAGTTAGGATTTTCTGAATTATACTTTCGTATTTCTCTGTAGAAATAGTCTTCCTAATAGCCACTACTCCGTTTCTTTTTGTCAGAAAGAAAACCCTTTCTCTGGATTGAAAAAGCTCTTGATTAAACTCTTCCTCAGGGATAATTACTTTTATATCCATTTTTATGAATTTTAAAAATTAAAAAATAACAATATACTTATAATATTATATCACAAATATTATAAGTAATCAATAGATAAAACTATTCCTCAATATTAACTTTTTCAACTAAGATTGGCTCAACTATTTGCTCAATTTCTCCATCAGTTATTTTATAAACATCTTTATCTATCTTTTTAAGCTCCTTATAGGCATTATTATAATGATTAGCAGTAGTATTCATAGAATTACCTAATTTCTGCATAAATTCCTCATATTTCTGTATATGTCGTCCCAATTCTTCGACTTTCTTCTTGATTAATTTTGCTCCCTCTTCGATCTTTTGATCTTTGATTCCGCTCCAGATAAGATGGATGAAAGCAAAAATTGAAGATGGAGAAACAATATGTACTCTTTTACTTTTAGCAAAATCTAATAATTTCTCAGTATCTACTTTCAGTGCTCCGTTATTTCCAGCATTTATGTCATAGTAAATTGCTTCGCTTGGTATAAACATAAAAGCAAATGGAGTAGTATTTTCATCTATCTCATTTACATATTTACTAGTTTCTTCAATTCTTTTTTTAATATCTTTTTTAAACTCCTCAGCAAAATATTTCTGATCATCTTCATTATTAGCATCTATACATCTCCTATAATTATCAATCGAAAACTTTGAATCAATTGGTAAAATTTTATCTTTTAAATTTATAATTGCATCTACTACTTCTCCATTTTTATAAGAATATTGCATTTTATATTGACCAGATAAATAATTAGATAAAATTAACTCAAGTGAGGATTCGCCCCAATTCCCTCGAGTTTTCTGATTGGTTAAGACCTTCTCTAAATTAGCTAATTGTTCTGTCATAGAGAAGACTTGCTTATTACCCTCTTTTACCTCAACAACTGACTCTTTCACTTTTCCCAGATGTTCATTAATATCTTGGATCAACTTTTGTGAAGCTTCAAATTGATATTTAACATTTTTATCCATTTCTCGCTGTCCAGTATATATTTTATCGTCTAACTCTTTTCTGGTCTCTCTAATATCCGTTTTAATGTCGTCTTTTAAATTTTTTAAAGTCTGTATTAATAATTCCGACTCTTTGTCTTCGTCTCCACCTTTTATTTTTTTATTTAAAATATAAAGAAAAATAACTAACACTATTACTAAAATTATGATTATAATTATTAAAACCAATGATAAACTCATATATATGAAGTATATCATATTATGCTAATTATAAAATTATAAGAATTAATTAGTTTTATGTTATAATTGAAAAATAAATAAATATATGCAAGAACAAATCAAATCTGAACTTAAAAAAGCAATGCTGGATAGAGATGCTGAAAAGACTAACACTTTAAGAATGCTGTCTTCCGCCCTAACCAATGAGATAGTATCTGAAACTAGAATTAGCTCCGGCAAAACCCCAGAAACACCCTTAACCGATGAAGAGGTTTTAAAAGTTATTAAAAGAGAAGTCAAAAAAAGAAAAGATTCTATTGAGCAATATGTTTCTGCTAATCGTGAAGATTTGGCTGAAAATGAAAGAGCAGAATTAAAAATTTTAGAAGAATTTTTACCTCCTCAAATGACTAAAGAAGAAATAAGAGCTAAGATAGCTGAATATTTAGTTTCTAATCCGGTGGATCCGACTAAAAAAGGACAATTCGTCGGACAAATGATAAAAGAGTTCGGAGATTCGGCTGATGGGCAAGTTATAAAATCCGTAATTGATGAATTAATTAAATAATTAATTATTGATATGCTAGAGAATTCTTCTCTTAATTCTAAAAATAATACTAACCAAAATAAAAAAGAGTTAAATTTCTATAATATAGAAGAATTAATAGACAAATATCCTTATGGATATTCTTTTAAAGAAATCCTAGACGAAGAATGTGGTGAAGATAATTATAAAAAAGAAGAACTTTTAAGAGAATACTATGATTATATAGAGTCAAAACAAAATAAAATGGAATTAGAAAAAATAAATTCTTGGAAAGAGGACATGGAAAAATTAAATCAAGAACAAATAGATTTATCTAAAAAAATTTTAGAAACCGAGAAAAATAAAATGACCTTAGAAAATATTGAGAATTTTAAACAAAAATTATTAAAGAAAAATCCCTACCAATATATAAATATTAAAAACCCAAACTCTTTCTGACCGCATAAATATTCTATATATTTAGCTAAAGAATATTTTAAAAAAATTAATAAAAAAATAAATTTTAACTCAATAAATAATATATCAAAATATCTTAAAAAATATTATTGGGATAAAACTAACTTTAAAGGAAGAGGTGCTAACTATCGTAATTTTTATGAAATAGAAAAAAATGATGATTAAATTAATTAACATCATCTATTGCACTTGTAGAACTATTTTGAATATTTATCTTTGTAATTAAAATTCCTTCGACTTGAAGATTGTCAGACCATATAACTAAAAATCCATCCCCAACATAATTATAATAATTGAGATTGTTATTATTATAAATCTTAACTTTTAAAGAATTATTTGCTTCATCAACTACCCCTTCTCCAAAAATCGAATAAAGATAATTTCCATCTTTATCATATAAATAAACTAGAAAATATGGACTAGAAAGATAATCTAAACTTATATTTCCAGTAATTGTAGTGCTACTATTTAAGTAATTGATATTATCTGCATCAATTAACTTGTCATCAAATTTAAAATTTTTAGCAATGTTTTGATCTGATTTATTTATAAAAATATAATTATCTTCCGAATTTAATTTACTCTTATCATTGTAATTACTACTGGTTGAATACCCCCAAACTGAAGACTCTTGGTTATAAAAATTGACCACTTTTCTTCTATCGTCTGAAAAATTTTCCCCAGAATTATTTACTTTGTCATCATCTTTAAATAAAAAATCATATACTTTATATCTAAAAGATAAATTTGATCTATTTTTATTATCAAATTTACTGCTTATATTATTAAAAGTGTCTGGGAAAAAATGCCTTAAACTAAAAAAGATTATCCAAATTATTAAAGCTAAGAGAATAATTCTCAATCCTAATTTTATTGCCCATTTAAAGAAATTTCTCATAAATAAATTATAACATCGTTCTTAAACATTATTAATATATCATCTATAGGATTTGATGAAATATGGCAATAATAATCGAGATTATAATTAACCTTGCAAAATTTTTAGAAGGTTGGGATAAACTTGATAAATCCATATTAACTCTTCTTAAAAATTAAAATAATCGCTGATAAACCAATAATAGAATAGATTATCGCTGGCAAACTCGGATTAAAAGCCGACAATAAATTTATAAAATTAAGATCTTTACCTAAAAATATACCGACTCCCATTAATCCTAAATTTAGACCGCCAATTATTAAAAATATTTTTAATAGATGTGACATAGTTTTAATTTTCATTATTAGTCATTCCTTTATTTTTCAAATAATCATCCAGACGATTAACTTCTTCTTCCACGACTTGTTCTCAAGTCTTACCTTCTGGATTATCTTCCAGAACAGCCAATTTAGCTTTAAAATTAATATATAGAGGATAAATTAATTCCGGATCTTCAGTAAGAATAGAAATAAATTCTTTCTTATCTTCGTTCGGTAAATACTGTAATCCATCAAAAAATGCCCTAGTCTCATCGAAAGACAAGTTAGATTTATATAAGATATTCTTAATTTGTGAATTTAATTCATCACTTTCTTTATCCATATTTTACAATATTATAATAGCATATTTAGATTTAAGTGTCATTTTTTTATACACAAGTAAGTTAAGCTCGATTAGAACTATCAAAATTCATTTTATAAACGACTGCTCCGGTCATTAATGGTATAACTTTAGATAAATTTTTAGCCGTCTCTGTCCCATTATTTATTATATTTAATTTTTCCTCTTCCTCATAAATTAATTTAGCAATCTTGTCCTCACTTTTATTTTTATTTTCTAGGGATAACATCTGATAGGAACCCCCTCCTTCTAAGATCTTTTTTTCACCAAAACTCTGAGTGTTTTCTAATGTCATATTTTTAAAATAAATGATTAAATCTTGCTAATAAAATTAAATAACTTTTTTACCTTCTCATTATACTAAAATAGATATTAGTTTTGCAACTATAAAAAATATTTTTCTGTGTCATAATATAAAAAATTTGACTTTTTAGAAAAAATTTAAACTTTTTTCCTGTGAATCAGATATAACTTTAAAAAAAATATTAGAACTTTCTATTTAGAAATATAAATTGAGAAAAAGTATATTTTATGATATATTTTTACTATTGCCAGATCGTCTAAAGGTAGGACAGCGGCCTTTGAAGCCGTGAATCTTGGTTCGATTCCAAGTCTGGCAGCCAAAAATTAAAAAATGACTATATGAAAATATTAAATTTTTTAAGGAATATAAAGAATAAAAATAATTCATACAATCCTCTAGTTAAAATTTATCTAGACAAACAAAAATTATTGAATAATTTAAGAGAATATCAAAAAAAATTCCCAAACCTTAATATTGCTCCAGTCTTAAAAAGTAATGCCTATGGACACGGACTAATTCCAATTGCTAATATCTTAGACAAAGAAAAAATTGCTTTTTTAATTGTAGATTCTTTACCTGAAGCTAAAACTTTAAGAAATAATCAACTCAAATCTAAAATATTAATTATGGGTTATTTAAGTCCTGAAAATATAATTAAGACTAGATTAAAGAATATAATCTACACAATTACTAATTTATCTCAATTACATAATTTATCCGAAAAAATAAATACTAAAATAGATATAAATCTTAAAATAGACACTGGTATGCATAGACAAGGAATACTTGATACTGAATTAACCGATGCTATTAAAATAATAAAAAATAATAAATTATTTAATCTTATAAGTATATGCTCTCATTTAGCTGATGCTGATAATTCAGATGAGCAGTTTACTTTATATCAAATTAAAATCTGGGAAAAGATAATTACTCACTTTAAAAAAGAATTTAATTCTATAAAATATATTCATATTGGAGCTACAGCTGGAATTAATTTAAGCTCAAGATCTTTAGATAATGTAGCTAGAATTGGACTTGGCTTATACGGTATTGATTCAAATAATAAAAATGATTTAAACTTAAAACCTATTTTAGAAATGAGATCTGTAATTTCTTCAATAAAAATAATAGATGCTGAAGAATTTGTAGGTTATAACTTAAACTATCAAGCAAAAGAATCTACTAAAATAGCTACAGTTCCAGTTGGGTACTTTGAAGGAGTTGATAGAAGATTGACTAATATTGGTTATTTTAGAGTAAATAATACAGATTGTCAGATCATTGGCAATATAAGCATGAATATAACTTCAATTAATATTTCTGAAGTCCCAAATTTAAAATTTGAAAATGAAGTTATAATCATAAGTTCAGATGAAAAAGATAGAAACTCTGTACAGAATATAGCCGAATTATCACAAACTATACCTTATGAAATTTTAGTGCATATCTCTAAAGACCTAAGAAGGATTATAATCTAAATTCCTGATATAATTAATTATATGAATATAAAAATCAAAAGAGTTTACGAAGAAATTAAAAAAAGCGATGGTTTTAGAGTTTTAATTGATAGATTGTGGCCAAGAGGAATTAGTAAAGAAAAAGCAAATATAAAATTATGGATAAAGGATTTAGCTCCTTCAAATGAATTGCGTAAATGGTTACATATTGCTCCAGAAAAAAGATACCTTGAATTTACTAAAAAATATAAAGAGGAGTTGAAAGAAAAGAAAAAAGAGATCAAAGATATAAAAACTGAACTATCTAAAAAGAAAAATATAACTTTAGTTACTGCAGTTAAGGATCTTAAACACTCTCAAGTCATTACAATTTATAATTTACTCAATAAATAAAATAGTTCTAAAATTACGACTTATTTAATTCATTTATTTTTGCTATAATTAAATAATGAAAAAAATTATACATAAAGTCAAAAAAATAAAAAAAAGGACTTTATATTTAATAGCTAACTCTATTTTATTAATTCTTATTATACTTATAATAATACTTTATATTTATAATTATTTATCGATTCAAAAAGATTATAATGTAAAAGCTCAGGAAATATATTATACTCAAAATGACAAATTCACTTCTCCTAATCAAAAAGAAAATGATTTATCACCGATAGCAACTAATACATCATCTGAGACTACCACTATTACTAAAAATCCAGAAGAGATTATTAATAACTTGAAAGAATCCTTAACCACTAATGATGAAAATAACCCTGATGTCAGGGTAACTCCTGGAAATTATATTGAAATAATTAATAGCTGCGACTCTGGCTATAATGGAACTTGTGTGAGAGCTAGGTCTTGTCCTAGTCTAAATTGCCCCGTTGTCTTAAGTTTAAGAAATAATATAGTCTTAAAAACAGATCAAAAGGAAATTAATGCCGATAATATAACTTGGACTCATATTATATTTGATGAGTGGAGAAGGTATGATGATCGATTACCTAAAGATATGTATGTGTCTTCTGAATTTATTAAACCTATACAAAGTTACAAAGCTAAATATAAAAATGATAGTAAAGTTCAAAATTTAACTAATAAAAAAATAATCGTAGATCTTGGTAAGCAGAAATTATCAGCATATAATGGTGATGAATTATTTATGGAAGTAAGTATTTCTTCAGGTTTAGATGATTTACCAACTCCAAGAGGAACTTTCCATATCTTTGAAAAAACTCCTAGCCGATATATGCAAGGCCCTCTCCCTAATATATCTGACCAATATTATGATTTACCTGGAGTACCTTGGACTATGTATTTTACTTATCAAGGAGCAGCAATACATGGAGCTTATTGGCATAATAATTTCGGTGAGCAATGGTCTCATGGTTGTGTTAATCTAAGACCAGAAGATGCTGAGCTCTTGTATGATTGAGCTGATCTAGGAACTACGGTTATAGTTAGAGATTAGTTAATTTTAGATCTTTTTTTATTAAATAAACTAAAAATTTTAGACCTATATTCAATTAAAACTCATATTCCAAAAGCAATAAATGGTAATAAAACAACTAAAAATTCAATACTTTTTGGTATGTAAAAATAATCGAAAGTTTTCCTAAGAATATATCCTATTCCTATATGCACTACTGATCAAATAATTCCGGCAATTAAATTTAAAGTAAAGAACTTTTTTAAATTCATTTTACTCATTCCAGCAATAAAAGGTATTACTGATTTAATTACACCCAGGAACCTTCCAAAAATAATACTTTTATCACCATATTTATGAAAAAAATCTTCACCCTTGTGTAAATATAAAATATGGGTAATTTTTCTCTTACCAATTTTAATTTCTCCACCCTTTTTACCTAAAAAATAACTTAATAAATCTCCGACTAAGCCTCCGATTAAAACCACTATAAATACCAAGAAAAATCCAAGATTAGTGTGTGCCAGAAAATATCCTGAAGCCATAACAAAAAAACTTGCTGGGAAAAATGCTCCTATTATAATTAAAGTATCTAAAAAGGAAATTAAAAATAAAACTAAATAAACAAAAAGCAATGTTGAGCTGTCAAATATGGTTATAAAATGCTGAAAGTTGTGCATATTTCTTATTTATAGCTTTAATTTTTATTGTTTATAAAAGTTTCTCTTTGTTGTTCAAGGACTTTTAAAATATTTGGATAGTAAGATTGGATTTTTTTTACGGTAGATCTAATTTTATCATCTAATTCTTGTTCTTTTCTAAGTATATTATTATAGAACTCGGGATCTTTTTCTCCTCTAGATATATAGCCAACTATTTCAAAGTGTTCTTTGGGAATATCTTCTCCTAAGTCTCCCGAATCATAAGACTCGTCCAATGATTCTTCTATATCTGAATCTACTTTGCTGTGTTTTTTATATATTTCTTTTATAATGATTTTATCTTTACAGGCATAGATCAAACTTTGAATTAATCTTATCAATTCTGGGTCTTTAAATTCTGTAATTTTATATTCTAGAAACTCAACACTAGTTCTCAAAAAATCTTCTTCAAAAGCATCGTCAGAAATAAAGAGATTTACAGGTTCAACTTTTCTAGAAGTCTTTTCCAAAGCTTGATTAATTATATTTTTATCTTTATCACTACTATCATCGTCACTACTATAATCACCTTCGCTATAATTAGGCCTATCGAAATTATTTATCATTATTGATATATTATAGCACAAAAATATATCCTATTATTGATAAATGCTTATAAACCTAATAAATTAAGAACTATCGGAGCTATTGGATCAGAATTTACTCCATATACCATAACCCCGCCTAACATTCCTGTTATACTTATAGTAATTAATCCTATTAGAGCTAAAAGGGATGATACATATAAATTTGTTAAAATCTTTTCTAAAATAATAAATATTTTAACTAAAATATTTGGTAGATATTTGGGAATAATCTTTTTATTTAAAATAAACAATATCTCTCCAAATAATAATAGACTATAAATCCAGACAGATGCGGTGGCAAAAAATTCATGCCACTCAACTATATTTCTATCTGGACGAAATAAATGTCTAGCAATATCTCCTGTCATAAAAGCAGCATAAGCTCCAATTACTCCAAACAATAAGATTATTCTCTCAACATCTTTCCAAACAAATCCTCCAAACCATTTTTTAAATGGAATTATCTTAATAATAGAGTATAAAAATAATAAAGCAATTGGAAAATGAACTAATAATGGATGTAAGTTATATGTATTCATACTTAATCATTATAACATTTTTTGCTGGCGTCCTTGAGCTAGAACCGTAAGTAGTCAAGCCCCGTAAGGACTATTTTAATACTTTCATTATACTACTTTGACGATACTTGGGCGATAGCAAAAAGTGACAAAAGTGACACTAATCAAGATAATTAAGTTACAGTCATTTGTAACTCATTTATTGCTATAATATAAGCATGGCAAAGAACTCTAGATACCAAGCAAGAAAACATGCTGATGGTAAATTGTGGCAAGATATACCCTGCGAATGTGGGAAGATTTTATTTAAAAAATGCCTTACAGACAGCAAAATTCAAATCCTTATCGATAAAAGAAATGGTCAAAATAAGTATCTTGATATGACGATCAATAATGACCCAGGAAGTATTACTTTGACATGTCCCCAGTGTGGAATAAACATGACCGTTGCTGGCTATTCTGAGATTGTTAACATAGAGGATGTTGTAATTTTCAAGGGTGTGATATAATCGACTTAACAATTAGAAGAGCTTAGATCTGGAACGCCCAGACATAGTTTCTGTAGAAATACAGAAATGTGTTTGGGTGTTTTTCGTACCCACACGTTAAGCTCTTCAAACACATTCTTCTAATTTGTATTAATAGTTAATAACAAATTAGAAATATGAATGATAAATTAATATGGACAACTGTCCAAAAAAGCGTAAAGGATCTTTTACCAAACTCTAAGAATCCTAGAAAGATATCAGACAAGCAAATGTCTGATCTTAAGAAGAGCTTAGAGAAATATAATCTGGTGGAAATACCCGCAATAGATACGGATGGCACTATTGTCGCGGGACATCAACGCATTAAAGCCTTACAGCTATTAGGTAGAGAAAATGAAATAATAGATGTAAGAATTCCAAACAGAAAACTCACATCCGAAGAAGCCGAATCATACATGATCGCAAGCAATGCTTTGGGCGGAGATTGGGATTTTACCCTGCTTAAAAACTTCAAACCAGAGTTCTTGATAGATGTAGGGTTTGATATTACAAAACTCAGTAACTTTTGGGACAAAAATATAAAAGCCAAAGACGAAGTCTTTAACGAAAGAGAAGCTTTAGAAAATATTAAAGAGCCTAACACCAAAACTGGTGACCTTATTATTCTAGGTGAACATCGTCTAGTATGCGGTGATTCTAATAATTCAGATACATTAAGGAAACTCTTTGTTGATGAAAGAGCTTCTATGATCATGTCTGATCCTCTTTATAACATCAACCTTGATTACAGACATGGTGTGGGAGGTAAACAAGATTATGGTGTAGATATAGACGACAATAAGGACGAGACTGAATATATCAAGTTTTTAAGAACGAATATTCAAAATGCTCTATCTTTTGTTAAAGAAAATTGTCATGTCTTTTACTGGAACACTGAACAGCAAATCTGGATGATACAAACATTATTCAGAGAAGCTGGCATCGTTAACAAACGAGTATGTCTGTGGGTAAAGAATGGACAGAATCCAACACCGCAAGTTGCATTCTCTAAATGCTACGAGCCGTGTATATACGGAACGATCGGCAAGCCATACCTTTCAGAGGGTGAAGCAGGTCAAAATGAAGTTTTAAACAAAGAATTCTCTACTGGTAACGACCTTGTAAAAGATGTGTCTGAAAAGACCAATTTGTGGGCAGTAAAAAGAATAAAGTCCCAAGAATATGAACACGCTACCTCTAAGCCTGTAAACCTCTACGAGAAGCCTATAAAGCGGTGTACAAAGCTCGGAGATATCGTCCTTGATACATTTGCTGGCTCAGGAAGCATTATGATCGCTGGTGAACAACTCGGCAGAAAGATATATATGGTCGAAAAAGAACCAGTCTTTTGTGATCTCATTATTAAGAGATATGAAAACTTCACTGGTAAGAAAGTTAAGATTATAAGAGACTAATGAAAAAAGATTATCAAGCTGAAAAATTCTTAGAACTCCTATCGAAAACCCCGATAGTGAGCGCTATTTGTGATTCGCTTGATATCTCTCGACAGACAGTTTATAGATGGTGTAAAGAAGACCGTGAATTCAAAAAGGAGTTTGATATGTGTTTGAGTAGAGGTCGAGACAATATTAACGATTTAGCAGAAAGTAAATTGATCGAAAAAATCAATGAAGGTAATATGCCCGCTATACGGTTTTGGTTGATGAATAATAAGACCAATTACAGCTTCCACAAATCAGAAGACTTCAGAGAGATAATCAAATCAGAACTCATAAAGCACAAAAGATTTATGAAAGAAATTGAACTAGGAGATACTGCTTGTGAGTAGTTTATAATCTCGTAAGTACTGCCTCAATTTTCTTTTCCATTATTTCTGCTAGTTTCTTATTGGCACTGATGGTGTTTTCTTGTTCTTTTATCTCACTGAGTAATATTTGTTGTGTCTTAAGATCAGGCAACGGAATTTTATAATCCTCAACAAATTTAGTGGGTACTCGTTTCAAACCACCAGTTCCTGTCATCATCTTTTGACCAGATTTATTGAAATCGGAAGATGTTATGTAGCTATAAACTATTTCAGGAAGAATGTCATTTTTAGGACGTAATACAATATATTCGCTAGATCCAAAACCAATATTATTCTTCAAGTTCTTAACAATACCAGCTTTTTTATTTTCAAAGCAAGGAGTAACTTTTGCTAGAAGAACATCCTTTTCTGCAAAGTATGTGTATCCCTTATAGACATCTTTCAAGAGTTTTTCTTCTTGTGGCTGACTATATATCTCACGTTCACCAAGATCTGCCATAGGTATAAAAGAAACTTTATTTATATCTTTTATATTTCTTATTTCAGATTTTTTAGGATTTATTTCACAAACATCTTTAAGCGTGACCCATTTGATATCATTTATCCTTCTAAGACTGCGGCCAAATAACTCTCTCTCTCTCTCTATCTTAGTGATCGTTTGTTTTGCTGATTCAATAGCATCTTTCTTTGCTTGAATCTCCTCAATAATTTCTTTTTGAATATTTAATGGAGGAAGAGGGATGGTTAATTTTTGTAAATCAGAAAATCGCAATTGTTTACGAACCGCACCATACGCGCGTCTATCAATTTCTTCTCGTAAACGATCACTTTTTAAAAGAATGAACAAAAATTCTGGTAATACTTTTGATTCATCTACCTCAAACACTACATACATTGGACTAACGGCACCTTGTGTTTTATTAATATTTAAAGCAATAGAACCGACATTAATACGTGACGGGTTATAAGCAAAATTATGTATATCAACTATCTTGTAGTTTGATATATTTTCAGAAGCAACTTTTTTAGAAAAGTATTCTTCAGATTTAACAAATCCTTTTTCATTTGAGACAGACCATACTTCAATATCTTTACTACGAACTCTATCACTTTTCTCTTTAACCAATTCTTTTAATTCAACTAGTGAAAAAGATTTTGAATTTTGTGAGATAACATTCTCTTGGTAATACCCACCAATCAAAATACAGTCATCATTTTCAAGAATTTTACTCCTTTTGATCCATTCAGCATTTTCAGATTTAATTTTCTTGCCAGTCTTCCATGTGTTTAAGACATTCAATGCTTCAGGTATATCATTTTGGTCTGTCTTTTTTCTTTGTGCTCCAAATTCAAAACCGTCTTGATTTATAGTAAAGAAAAGCACCTCATCACTTTTCTTTGAAAGTTCATTATCAAACAAGAGAATGCTTGTCTTTACATCTGTATAAGGTTTAAAAACACCATTTGGCAAACTAACAACGGCAGACAAACCATCTTCAACCAATTTCTTCCTTAATTGTTTATAAGCATTTGTTTTTGTAGAGATAATACCATCTGGAACGATGACACCAGCTCGCCCTTTAGGTTTAAGGTGATTCATTATGTAATCGACAAAAAGAACTTCGGCACGATTTGAATTGATACTGAATTTATTATGTGGCTTTATACCTCCTTTTGGAGACATAAAAGGAGGGTTTGCCAAGATAACATCAAATTTATCTCCCCAGCGTTCTTCACTGGCAAGCGTATTGTAGTTATAAATCTTTGGAGTGGTAAATCTATGAAGATACATATTCACCTGAGACATACGAACCATTGTCGGGTCTATGTCATATCCCTCAAAATTATTGATCAATTTCTTGCGTTCATCAGGAGTAAGTTGTTTTTGTTTTCCAGTTTTTTGATCAGTTCCTGAATTTTGGTTTTTGATGTAGTTATAGGCACTGATAAGAAATCCTGCCGTACCACAAGCTGGGTCAAGGATTGCCTCATTTTTAGTTGGAGCAACAACTTCAACAATGAAGTCGATAATATGACGAGGTGTGCGGAATTGTCCCGCATCACCTTGGGACGACATTATTGAAAGCAAGTACTCATAAGCATTTCCAAGTTCTTCAGAATGTGTGTAGTCAAAATATGAGATCTCTTTTAGAAATAACCCCAGTGTTTCTGGGTCACGATATGGTAAAAAAGCTTGTCTAAAAATATTACGGAATAGTTCAGGGAGCTGTTTTGATTCTGAAAACTTAGTAAGTGCTTCGGTGTACAGATTCATTCGCTCTTGGTTGCCAAGGCGTGCATCCATGAGTTTTGTCCAAGCATATTTTTCAAGAGTCCCAGTAAAAAACGAAGGCTCACCGCCAGCTTTGATTGCTTGTTGATCCATATCATCCATGAACTTATAGATCAAAGCATTGGTGATCTGATCTATTTGCGACATTGGATTAGGAACAACTCCAACAAGGACTTGTCTGGCAGCGTCTATATGTCTTTTTGTATCTGCGGTAAGCATAATAATTAATTCATAAATGTGTTAAGAGATACATAATCTTTGATGTATTGAGGTATGATTGTTTTAAATCCATTCAATCTACTAAACTCTTCAAATGAGAGCACTGGAGATTGATACAATTCTGCATACTTTTTACCCTCAATAATTTCTCGCACTTCTGGATCAGTGATGTACGCTTTGAAGAAATGTTTTGCATCAGCATAGTGAGCTTGATCAACTTCGTGTGTTTCAACAAACTTTTCCCATTCTGATTCAAGTAGCTCATCTTTGTTTTCAAAACTATCTTTTTGACCAAAAGCGACTTCAAGGAATTCACGAATACTGATCCGACGATCGATATTGAATACCTTGCGTATCTTCTCCAAATTCAAGAAATGTGAAGGCTTATCAAATATATGTTTTTTAGTGTACTCTTCTGCTTCAATTATATCGCCGTTCTTCCAAAGATTAGAGAGTGTTGTGTTGGCAAGAATATCCTCCTCAACAGCCCTGCGGAAGCCTTCACGGTCAATACGCATTCCGTCTGAACCAACCTCTGTCTGGGATACAGAAACTATTTTGTCCTCTGATTGTAGGTCAAATGGTCCTTTGAATACTTTGTTATCATTTTCATCAACAAACTCTACTTGGGTTGATTCTGTAGTGTCAGTAGTAGAAGACTTTTTGATAACCGGCAATTTGATCTTGTCGTCATATTTAAATTCTTTTTCAAAGTATTCACAGGTTGCAAAGAAGTCAAAGAATTTGAATGTTTCTTTATCCTTTCTATATGTCTCATTGTTTTCAGTATCAGAATAGACAAATGTATTCTTTCTGGTTCCGCGTCCTTTTATCTGCACAAAATCAGATGGGCTAAAGACTGGTCGCATAAGAGCGATATTTAAAAGATCCTGACAGTCATAGCCCGTAGTCATCATGCCAACAGTTACCGCTACACGAGTTTTACTTGAATCATATCCAACAGGAAGTGATACTGAGCCGCCGAGTCTATTATTCGCAAAGTTGATAGTCATTTGCTGTGCGTCAGAAACTTGTGATGTAATCTGCATAGCAAAATCCGATTCACTATAGAGTTCTGGCCACTTTTGAAATGCTAACTTGTTGAGAATATTAGTAATGCGTGCGGCGTGTTTTTGAGACACACAAAATACAATACCTTTTCCAAACAGTGGAATATTTAGCTCTTGGGCAACTGGATCAAACAATCCATTTTCAATAAATGCCTTAGCCATTGCAATATTTGTTTCTTCGTTGAAAAACTTCTTTTCATAATGTTTTTCATTAAAAATTTCATCAACCGTTTCTCCATTATCGACTGTAGTATGTACAGCAAATCCATCATCAGAAAGTAACTTTGTAGTAATTTCAGTACGAGCGTCAACAATAACAGGATTAATAAGAAATCCGTCCTGAACACCTTTTAATAGGTCATATCTGTATGTTGGTTGCCCAGCTTCACAACCAAAAGTTTTGTAGGTATCAAGCAACTGTCGTCTTTCAAATTCTCGTTGGGTGTTTTCGTCAGCACCATCAAATCCCTTAAGATAATCTTTTGGCGTAGCAGTAAGTCCCAACTTGTAGCCAACAAAGTATTCAAAAACTGCTCGTGAATTTCCACCAATCGAACGATGTGCTTCATCTGAAATAACCAATTCAAAATCAGTAGGAGAAAATTCTTTTTTGTAACGATCCCCAGACATCAGTGTTTGTATCGTTGATACAACAATTTGTGCTCGTTGCCACGTATCTTTTGCATCTTTATAGATAACACAGGTATAGTCTTTTCCTAGATACTGTCTAAAAGCTTTATATGCCTGATCTTCAAGTTCTATACGATCAACTAGAAAGAGTACACGACGAGCGTTACCAGATTTTAGAAACAACTTAATAACAGAAGCAGAAGTGAGAGTTTTACCAGTTCCTGTTGCCATTTCAAACAAGAATCGGGTGTTGCCTTGTAGAGCAGAAGATTGAATGGCTTTGATAGCTTCAACTTGATACGGGCGCATTTGCTTCAAATTGTTTGCTCTCAAAAATTCGTCTCTCTTTGTATCATCTTGAAAAGCAGGATCATTTTCAAATCCTGGCATTTGAGAAGAAATAATATAACTCTCATCAACAAGAGTATCTGCTAACTCTTTCGGATTGGGTGTATAGCTCTCAAATTGGGTGATTGATTCTTGTGTTGGAAATCGTGCGATAGTATCAGGGTTGCCATGTTTGGTATCCCAAAGATAGTGCAGGTTTCCATTTGAAAGTATCACAAAACGAGCACCAACATTACGTGCATAGTTTCGTGCTTGTTCCTTTGCAGATAGTGGCTCAATTGATTCTTTCTTTGCCTCAAGAACGACAAGCGGTCGCCCGTCTTTATCTAAAAGTAAGTAATCAATGTAACCTTTAACAATATTTTCAAAGTCATCTCCAGCTTCATTTAAATTAACACCTGGTTCAAGAGAAATATTTGCCTTACCAGCTTCTGAGTCTTCAAAACGCCAGCCAGCTTGTTCCAGGAGTTTGTTTATCTTTATTCGTGCTTGTGCTTCTTTGTTAGTCATACAATTATTTCAAAAGCTCGTTAGTAGAGACACCAAGAGCCTTCGCTAAGCTGGTGATTGTAGAAAGGGTTGGATTGGTCTTTCCATTCTCTATATTACTCACAAAGGAGCGATTTACGTTTAACTTATTCGCAATCTCTATTTGCGTAATATCTTTTGCCGTCCTTATTTTCTTTAGATTTTCTCCTAACTTTTTCGCATCATCTTTCATAAGAAAAGTATATCACATCTTGTTGTATTTTACTACAACAAGATAAACGACAATGCAATGTTTCGCTAGTTCTGCATAGACTTAGCAAATAGCTCTAATTGCGTCATTAATATATACATGGAGACAGAATATATAAATAATCTAGGAGTTAGGACAGAGGTACCGAAAATAAAGATTCGGTATGTTCTATATGCTCGTAAATCAACCGAATCAGACGAGAAGCAAGCACTATCTATTGAATCTCAAGTTAAAGAAATGCTTGCTATAGCCGACCGTGATAGTTTAACAGTTGTTGATATTAGACGTGAATCTCACTCAGCTAAAGAATCTGGTCAACGACCAGTATTTAGAGAGGTATTAGAGGATGTAAGACGTGGCAGGTATAACGGAATACTCACCTGGGCACCTGATCGTCTATCAAGAAACGCTGGCGACCTAGGATCAGTGGTTGACCTTATGGACGAGACAAAACTTCTTGAAATAAGAACATATGGACAACACTTTAAAAATTCTCCAAATGAGAAGTTTCTTTTAATGATTCTGTGTTCTCAAGCAAAACTCGAGAACGATAATAAAAGTATCAACGTAAAACGAGGACTGAGAACAAGATGTGAAATGGGATTGCGACCTGGACCTGCTGTAGTTGGATATCTCAACGAAAAACGAATGGATAAAAAGTGCGAAGTGGTTATAGATCCAGAGCGAGCACCAATAGTTAAACAAATGTTTGAAAAAGTGGCATATGAAAAATGGTCAGGAAGAAAACTCTATCACTGGTTAAAATTTGATCTTAATTTCAAGACAAGAAATGGTAACAAGGGTTTAACTTTGAGTAATATTTACCTCATATTAGAGAATCCTTTTTATTATGGAGTATTTGAATATCCGAGAAAAAGCGGAAACTTCTACACTGGCAAACATGAACCAATAATCAGTAAAGAATTATTTGATGCTGTTCAAGAGCAAGTAAAAAGTCAGATATTAAAAACTCAAGAACCAAAGGAATTTGCATTTACTAAAATGATGACGTGTGGACTGTGCGGTTCAGGCATTACTGCTGATGAAAAATTTAAGAAACTAAAAGACGGATCAGTAAACAAGCATATCTATTACAGTTGTAGCAAATCAAAAGACAAATATTGTAAATGTGGCTATATAAATGAAGTTGAATTGATACAACAGTTTGAAAAACTTATTGATCAGGTAAATATTAATGAGATTGGAATGAGAGAGAAGATTAAAACTGAAGTTGAGAGGATTAAACGATTTAATCAATCTGTGCTAAATATTAAACAACAAATACATGTACAAGATGTAGACATCAGAGACTACGCAAAGTTTATTTTGAAAGACGGAGTAATCGAAGAGAAACGAGAGTTACTTGGACAATTAACTGGACAGATAATTTTAGAGAATAAAATAATTTCTCTTAAGAACTAGTGGCAGGTTCTTCAGTTTCAGTGGTAGTTTTAATGATATCCTTTTTATCATTTAATTGAATAATAACAGGTTGCTTTAATTTTAGTGCCTTACCCATACTAATCGCATGTCTTTCTTCTAGTGTTGGAAGAGTATTAGCATAGTCAGCACCAATATAATTTTCCAAGAATTGTTTACCCGTATCATCAAATACTCGCAATGCAAAAATTGTATTACATTGATTCAAAATACTCTTACTGATATTGGCAGTTCTTTGTGTTACAACAAAACTTCCCATGCCATATTTTCTACCTTGCAAAATTACTTTTGCGGTACCATTAACTGCCATTTTATCTCCTTCGTTAGCAGTTGAATTCCATTCAGGAACGAGTGAGTGTGCCTCTTCAAAGACCACTAATATCTGTGCCTTTTTATCGGTTTTAAGTCCAATATCTTTCATGAGGATCTTAAATATTTCTTCACAAATAACTCTTGTCTTTTCCGCTTGTGTTAAATCAGTCGTTATGACATTAAATCCAATTTTCTCCCCCTTACTAGCCTTATGATAATCTGGATTAAAAATTCTTACCTTTTTTGTCGTGGTAAATTTTTTGTCAGTAGGGATAGTCTCCGAATCGAATAAAAATGTTAAAATATCTTTTCTTATTTCACTTCTGTATTCTGCTTGGTTTCCACTTTTTTCGTGATTCTGTTTTTGGTTTTCAGTATGTATATATTCATATTTTGTATTAATACTATTGAACACATTTTCCTCATCAGAAGTTATTTGTGCAGCATTAATATACTGTTGAAGCTCTTTGCTGTATTCGTTAGTGATATCGATACAGACAACTTTTGCTTCAGTATTCTCAATTACTTTCTGAATCAATTCGAATGTTAAGCATGATTTCCCAATTCCAAGAATACCTAAAATGGCTGTATTGTGTGTTATTAGTGAATTAAAATCCTTTACCTCAATAGGGTAAGTAGTATCAGGAAGTAGTCCTATGTCCTTTTTATCTGGTTTTGTACCAGTAGTGTTTTTAAGCAAGAATACAGGTGAATACATTTCAGGTAGCCACCTGATCGAATTTATTTCTTTATTTTTATACTCGCCTAATTTTCTAGCAATAACTGAAATGAATGTATGTTTATCGTAATGATCAAGACCTTCTTCTTTTGTGTTTCCGTCTATAACCTGAAACAAAACCTCCTTTCCATTTATGTAAGTGAATACAATAGTTCCCTCAGCTACTGAGTTCTCTTTGTTATCAGGGAGTATATAAAATCTAATTTTATTTATATCTGATCCTTGCTCAACATATCCTATAAAATTTGAACGATTCTTATAAAGAATATTATTCTCAATAACTGTTTTTATCTCATCATTAAGCGCAGAAATATCTGCTTTATAGACTTTGTAACTATTCGATAAAATACTTGAATACCGAGCAAAGCCAGACCAAGGAAGACGAATAAAATCACTCTCTTCTTTTAAGAGATAGACCGTTAACCATTTACGATTTAGTAGGATTTTTTGATCAACCACGACCCCAAACACGTCAGATTCGCCACGTAAAGTGACCTTTACTAAGTCACCACGCGACACAGATACCTTAGTTTTTAGTAGATCTATTTCAACCTTAAACACAAAAGGGTTCTCATACCCAATAGCATCACCGACATATAAATTATTTTTATCTTCTTCAATTACATATCGGTATATCTTAGTTCCATAGATAATAAGACCTTCTACTACAAACCCTGTGATGAAAATAGCCCAAAATGTAAGGAATGCACTAAACTCTATCGGTTTATTTGAAAAATATGAAAATAAAGATGCAACGTAAATTGCAGAGTAGGCGACTTTTGATTGACCAATTTTTACAAGGATATCGGTAAATACTTCCTGCCACTTGTTACGCTTTAAGATAGAAGAACATAAAATAGTGATGAGTGATAAAATAATAAGAGCAACTGAAATGTATTTTAAGAATTGGTATCCAACAAAAGTTTCGGGATTATTGATAGATAATAGAAACAAGAAAATTCCAGCTGAATTAACAAGAACATCAGTCGGCTTAGTGAAAAAAGGTTCAGCAATGTAAGAACCAAAAAGTAACAACAACGCAACTGATACAAAGAGCTGATTGTATACATTTTGTGAGTCAAAAAAGAATGTGTAGTTGCCGGAGAAATATTTAGACAGAAAGATAAACAAACTGGCGTATATAATCACTGCGATAATTCTCTGTATTAAATTCAGTTCATTTTTCTTAAACATATTGTAAATATAGCACAATTTGTTGTATTTTACTACAACAAAAAGAACTCTTTAAATAAGAGTTCTTTTTGTTTTCAAACTAGCTATCTTTGAGCTAGCTCATGTTGGCTGTCGGATTTGGACTCGAACCAAAATACTCGCCTCCAGAGGGCGATGTCCTACCATTAGACGATCCGACAAAATATTGATTTAATTATCAATTTAATAATTATACACAATTTTAATATAGTTTAAAATACTTAAAACTATTTATGATATAATATAAAAATATGGATAATAACGAACAACTTAATAATCAAAATTTAAATCCTTCCAGACATAAATCCAGAAAACTAATCACCTGGATTGTTATTATTTTAATAATAATTATAATCCTAATGTTTATTTTTAACTTGGCCTATAATAATGGTTCTTACCTTATCAATTCTTAAGATAATTTAAAATTAGCACTTTAAAGTCCTTCTTGCTTTAATTCTTCAATTAATTTCTCAGATTTCTTAGAAAGTTTTTTAGGAATTAATATATTTAACTTAATTAAAACATCTCCGCGATTGTTCTTATTATTTTGAGATGGAACACCACGACCTTTTACTATTAAAATATCATTCGTCGAAGCTCCTTTTGGAATTTCAAAATTAATCACCCCGTCCACTCCTTGTAAAGTGTATTTTGCTCCAAGCAAAGCATCACTTAACTTTACATCTTGAGTAATGATTAAATCATTATGTTCCCTCCTCCAGAGTTTATTAGCTTTAACATAGACCTTTATATATAAGTCTCCAGCTTGTCCACCTTTCACCGCCTCTCCCATTCCAGTCATTCTTAATACTTCTCCATTATTAATTCCAGCAGGGATTGATATTTTAATATCTTCTTTCTGATTAACTATTCCAGCACCACGACAAGTCTCGCATTTCTCCTTTGGAATTTTACCAGTTCCATTACACTCGTCACAAACTCGGACTGACTCAATTGCTCCAAATATACTTCGCTTTATATCTTTAATCTTACCTTTTCCATTACACTTGGAACAAGTTATCATCTCGCTTCCAGGTTTAGCACCTGAGCCATGACAAGTTTTACAAGTGGAAACTTTCGAGATTAAAATATTCCTTTCTACTCCAAAGATTGATTCTTCAAAAGTGATATCAATCTCAAGTTGCATATCTCGTCCTCGCTTAACTCTTTCTCTTCCTCCACCAAACCCTCCAAATCCAGCTCCAAAAATATCTCCAAATATATCTCCTAAATCTTCAAAATCCACCCCTTCAAAACCTTGCCCCTGTTGAAATCCTCCAAAGCCTCCGAATCCACCAAATCCAGAGCCATTTTGAGGCCCAGAAGCTCCATTTTGTGAGCCAGCTCCTGAGAAAGTCTGTCCATAGGTATCATATTCTTTTCTCTTTTGATCATTAGAAAGTACTTGATAAGCTTCATTTACTTCTTTAAATTTAACTTCATCTCCGCCTTTTTTATCTGGGTGATATTTGGCCGCCAATTTATAAAATGCCTTCTTTATCTCATCTTTGGAAGCTTTCTTATCTACCCCTAAACTTTTATAATAATCTTTTTGCGACATAATTTTATCGTATATTTTCTCCGTCTAATAAATCTCTTATAATTTTGCCCTTAAAAGACCAGAAAAGTGTCCCTTGCGCAGCTGATCACTTTTTACCCTCTTCTAAATAATTACCATTATTAATTATATTCAAAGCATGTTTAGACAATGAAGCCTTTAAATTATTGAAAATAAAATTTATTCCTGAATCATATATAGCAAATATGTCCTTACTCTCATTTCCATTATATGTAAAGAATACTTTGTCTCCTTTTTTTATACCTATTTTAAGATATTTATTTGAATTGTTTTTTTCTTTTTCAATATTAACATTTCTATTTTCTTCTATGAAAGATATTATTTTCTCTGGGTGAATTTTGACAAATTCTCTTTTTCGGTTAATTCTTTCCTTTTCAAACTCTTTCAATATTTCCTGCTCTAAAATGTCTGGATTTTTTATATAAGGAGAGGTAAAGGTTTGATAAATCTGAAAACGAGTAGGAAGGTTTGTCTTATTTAAATCGTTTAACCTTTGTTCAATTTTATCTGTTATACCCACTTTACATATGTTTGGCATAGATATGTTTGTTATTATATATAAATATTTCTTCATATTTTTATTATAGCAAATTCAATATAATATTTAAAATCTTTACCAAATAGAATATATTTTTATATTCTATTTTAAAAAACTTCAATTATTTATTTTCTCCAGCATCTTCCGCATTATGTGGAGGATTATTTTCGTTTCTAGATTCTTCTTTGTTTTCTCCAACTTGAGTATTTTCTCCAGCTGGGTTAGGATTAGCATTTTGATTCTGCTTACTTAATTCTTCTCCAATCTTCATCATAGCTTGAGATAATTCCTCGGTTCCTTTCTTAATTGCTTCAACTGATGAATCAGGGTTATTTTTAAGAGTAGTTAAATCAATTCTCTTTTGAGTGACATCATTCCTAATCTCCTCGCTAATTTTCCCTTCAGCATCTTTAAGAGCTTTCTCGGCAGTGTGTATAGTCTGATCAGCAATATTTCGAGCTTCAATTGTTTCCATCTTCTTTTTATCTTCTTCAGCGTGAGCCTCGGCATCATTTTGCATTCTCTTAATATCTTCATCCGATAATCCAGAGCTTGCCTCAATTCGAACTGATTGCTCTTTACCACTAGTCTTATCTTTAGCTTTTACATTTAAAATACCGTTGGCATCAATATCAAATGTCACTTCAACTTGTGGCATACCTCTTGGAGCTGGCGGAATACCATCTAAGATAAATCGTCCTAGTGATTTATTATCAGCTGCTAATGGTCGCTCACCTTGAACAATATTAATCTCAACTGAGGTTTGATTATCGGCAGCGGTTGAGAAAGTTTGTGATCTTTGAGTTGGAATTGTTGTATTCTTCTCGACTAACTTCGTAGCCACACCTCCTAAAGTCTCAATTCCTAGGGACAATGGGATAACATCAAGCAATAAGACATCTTTCACATCTCCTTGAAGAACTCCAGCTTGCACGGCTGCTCCCATAGCGACAACTTCATCTGGATTAATAGATCGATCTGGATCTTTACCGAATAATTTCTTCACCGCTTCAATAATCATTGGCATACGAGTCTGACCTCCGACTAAGATTACTTCATTAATCTCTTCTTTCTTAAATGGGGAATTTTCTAAAGCTCTCTTCGTAATCTCAATTGATCGTTCAACAAATTCAGAAGCTATTTTTTCAAGCTCCGCCCTAGTTAATTTCATTTGTAAATTCTTAGGACCATCGTTACCAGCAGATAAAAATGGCAAGAATATTTCAGATTCAACTTGAGTTGATAATTCATGTTTAGCTTTCTCAGCAGCTTCGTCAATTCTCTGTAAGGCTAAAGTATCACCCTTAACATCAATTCCAGTTTCTTTTTTAAATCTATCAATAATAAATTCAACAATCTTCTGATCTATATCTCGTCCCCCAAGATGTGAGTCCCCGTCGACAGACTTTACTTCCACTACTCCATCTCCAACTTCAAGAATTGAAATATCAAAAGTTCCTCCCCCAAAATCATACACAGCTAATTTCTCATTCTTATTCTTATTAAACCCATAAGCAAGAGCGGCAGCAGTTGGTTCAGGAATAATTCTTTTTACTTCAAGTCCAGCAATCTTTCCAGCGGCAACGGTAGCTTGTCTTTGAGTATCATTAAAGTAAGCTGGCACAGTGATAACCGCCTCAGTAATCTTTTCTCCAAGTTTAGCTTCCACATCTCCTTTTAACTTTTGTAATATCATGGCTGAAATCTCTTCTGGTCGATAATCTTTACCACCTAAAGTAATTAAAACTGAGTTATTAGGTCCTTCTTTTATTTTGTAAGCGACTTTACCAATGTCACTTTGTACTTCTTTATCAGTAAAAGAGTGCCCCATATATCTCTTTACACCATAAATAGTATTTTCGGGATTAATTACCGCTTGTCTTTTAGCAACAACCCCCACTGATCTTTCTCCATTTTTCCCATAAGAAACTACTGAGGGAGTAGTTCTATAACCTTCGACATTTTCAATAATCTTAGGATGTCCTCCTTCCATTATCGCTACAGCTGAATTAGTAGTTCCTAAATCAATTCCAATAATTTTACTCATATTTTTATTTTTTATTTTAATTTATATTAATAATTTTTTAGATTTAATAATAGATATATTTTTTTTTAAAAAATATATCTTCTAATAATAAAAGATTATTCTTCAAATATTCCGACTTTAACTCGGGCTGGTCGTAAAAGTTTATCGCCCAATTTATAGCCTTTTTGAAGTACATTAACTATTTTACCACTTTTTTCTTTATCTTCAACTTTTAAAGGTGTGTTTTCCACTGCTTCGTAAGAATTAGGATCATATTCATCGCCGATTTTTCCAAAGGCCACAACTCCATTCTGTGATAAAACTTTTTCTAATTGAGAAAATAAATATTCCACCCCTGTTCTCCAATCTTTATCTACTTTCTCCCAATGTTCAGTATGACTTTTAGCACTATCGTAACCATCTAAAACTGGTAAGATATTTTTAATTAGATCAATGTTAGCATATTTAGTAAAATCTTTCTTAAATATTTCTAATTCTTTCTCTCTATTCTTATAATCCGCTTGTATTCTCTGCCAACCTCTTAAATATTCATCTCTTTCTTTTTCTAATCTTTTAATCTTCTCTTCACATTTTTCTTTTAATTTATCTTTATCATGCTTTATCTTTCGAGTATCGGACATTATTTCTCCGTCTTCATCTACATCTTCATAAACCACATCGTCACTATCATAATCTTTACTTTTAGTGGTTAAATCCTCATCTTTCTCTAAAGTTTCTAAGTCTTCGTTTTCTAAATCTTGAAATTCATGATTATTTTTATCTTTCATAATTTATTTTAATGTAAAACACTATTTAATTTCTCTCAATCAAAAATATATCCGCTCAATCTTAGTGTCTAAATCTATAATAACATAAATAATATTTTAGAGCAAAAAATTATTTTGCTAATTCTAGTTAATATGATAAATTATAATTAATCTTTTAAAAGGCTCAAGTCTTAGCAAAAGATTATATGAAAAAACCCTTCGTCTTTTTATGAAGGGTTTTGTTTTTATCTTACTTAAAGAGTTTAAGTTGGTTTGGATTATATTTTCCGTATTTATGATAATATCTTTTTTTAAGATAAGACAATGCCTCCCAAAATTTTATTTTCTTATACTTTACAAGAAAAGAGAGTATGTCACCAGAAGCTCCACAACCAAAACATTTATAGCCCCAACCTCCTATATGTTTATTATAAAAAAATTTCATAGAAGGTGTTTTTTCTTTATGATAAACACAGAGACATTTATAAAAAGTGTGGGCTTTATTACTTGGAATAATTTCTCTGATTCCTCCAATCTCTTTAAGTAAGATCTCTTTGGTTTTAAATACTTTAAGATCTAAATACCTAGATGATAAATAATTCATTTTAAAGAATTAAAGATGTATAATTATAATAACTATTTTAAATATAACATAAGTTACAAAATATAAAAACTAGAGTTTCCTCTGATTTTTATTCCTATCTTTTTGACCAAGTTGGGCCTTTACGAGCTTTCTTTAATCCGAATTTCTTTCTTTCTTTCTTTCTTGGGTCTCTCTTTAAGAATCCTAACTTCTTTAATTGACTTCTTAATTCTTTATCTTCCTTGACGAGTGCTCGAGTTATACCATGTCGAACTGCTTCAGCTTGAGAATGAATTCCGGAACCTTTTACAATCACGGTAATCTTATATTTATTTGGAATATCACTCTTGGTAAAAGCAGAATTTACAATATCTAATAAAGCTGAGGTTTGAAAATAATCGTGAACATCTTTATCATTAACTACAAATGTTCCTTTAGAAGCAGGAGTAAGTCTTACTCTCGCACTAGCGGTCTTTCTTCTTCCAATTGATTCAATATATTTTTCCATATTTTTATAAAATTAAAATTATTATTCCTCTATGACGAGATTTTTCATTCTTTCAGTTTGTAATTTATTCTTTGGTAACATTCCAAGTACAGCATGTTTAATTAACTCTGAATGACCTTTCTTAGCTATAACATCTTGGAATCTAGAAACTTTTTGTCCGTCTGGATACCCGGAATATCTTTTGTGAGTTGAATCTTTTAATTTATTTCCAGTTAATTTAAGTTTAGAAGCATTAATAACTTTGACTTTAATACTAGCCACGATATTCTTAGCAAAATTAGTTGAGTTCTTGGCATTTAAAATAGATGCTATTTCCGTAGAGACTCTCCCTAATGGTCGGTTACTAGCATCAATTATATATTCTTTTGTTTCAATATTTTTATTCATAAAATTATACAAATTCGATTATAGCAATTGGAGATCCGTCGCCAATTCTTTGTCCTAACTTAGTAATACGAGTATATCCTCCATTAATATCTTTATACTTAGGGGCGAGTTCGGTAAAAATTCTCTTAACACTATCTTCTTGATTATAAATTCTTGAAGCAACTAATCTTCTTCTATAAATACTATCAATTTTAGCTAAAGTGATTAATCTTTCAACCAACGGGCGAATCTCTTTAGCTCTGGCTACGGTTGTTTCAATCTTACCATGTTTAATTAAGTTTAAAGTGAGACCTTTAATAAAGGCATTTCTTTGATTTTTTACTCTTCCAAATTTTCTAAGATTCTTATGATGCTTCATACATTTTATCTATACTTTATACACTTTTTTAGATTATTTTGCAAGGCTTATTTAGTTTTTTCAGCTTTTAAACTTAATCCTTTACCTTCTAATAATTCTTTGATTTCTTCGACGGCTTTATCGCCTAACCCTTCCATCTCTTTTAACTCTGTTTCTGATTTTTTAATTAAACCTGATAAAGTTTTAATTCCATTAGTTAATAGGGCATTTTCAGTTCGAGTAGAGAACTGTAATTCTTCAATTTTAACTTTAGGTTTAATATTATTTAGATCTGGGATATTAGTCATATCATCAAACATAACTCCGTCATCACTTTTAATAACACTCTCCTTAAAGCCTACAATTGCTTGAAGTTGCTTAATCATAACTTCGATTGAATATTCTAAAACTTCTTTAGGACTAATTGTTCCGTTAGTTTCAATCGATACTCTTAATCTATTGTGGTCAGTTCTATCTCCGACTCGCATATTTTCAACTTCATAACCAGCTCTTTTAACTGGGGTAAAAGATGCATCTAAAGATATATTACCAATAGCGGTTCTTTCTTTTTCAACTTGTTCTTTAGATATATAACCAAGACCTCTCTCGACATTAATTTCCATTTCTAAAGAAGTTTTGCCAGTTATCTCACAAACATATTGATCTTTATTTAAAATCTCCACGTCAGAATTACCAGAAAAGTCTCCTGCTGTAACTACTTTTGGTCCTTTTACCTTTAAAGATATTTTTTGTGCTTCATCATTATGTAAAACGAAATGTATATTTTTTAAATTTAAAATAATCGAAATGACATCCTCTTTAATGCCATCAATCGTTGAAAATTCATGCTTCACCCCTTCAATTGATAAAGAAGTTATTGCTGTCCCAGGAATAGAAGAGATGATTATTCTTCTAAGCGAATTACCTAAAGTATATCCATAACCTGGATAAAGACCGTCTATCTCGTAAATACCCTTATTGCCTTCTTCTTTAATAATTTTTGGTTTAGAAGGTAAATTAACATTTTGTGTGTTCATATAAATTTATTTTATTATTTTCTGACCTATTGTTCTAATAATTAAAAATATCGTCTGTTTAAACATTTTTATTATAACATAAAAAAACCATAGAAATCAAGACTTGATTTTTTATTTATTATAAAATTCTAAAACTTTAGCAAAATCAAATCCAGCCTCAATTTCTTTTGGAAGAGATAAAACTTTAGCTTGGAGTTTGCTAGCATCTACTTCTAAATAATTAGGTGTTATTAAATCTTTAAATCTTTCTAAATAATCATTAAAAAGTTTAGTATTCTTGGATCCTTCTCTAATAGAGATTACATCACCGATCTCAACTTTATGAGATGGTATATTATTTTTTCTACCATTTACTAAAATATGTCCGTGGCTGACCATTTGGCGAGCGGAACGTCGAGTTTTAGTTAATCCCATTCGAAAAACAATATTATCTAATCTTCTTTCTAAACTATTATAAATAATTTGTGCTGGAGAAAGTTTAATATGAGCAGCAGATTTTTGAGCTTGTTCAACATATTTCTTAAATTGTTTTTCTGAAACCCCGTAAACTTTTTTAATACTCTGTTTCTCTAACATTTGAATACCGTATTCACTCATTTGTCCTTTATGTTTTTTCTCCGCACCGGCTGAAGACTTTGGAACAAGAGATTTCTTATCTGTATCTTTAAAATTTGAAATAGTTTTCTTATCTTCTTCTTTATTTTGTGATTCTTTATTCATAAATTTAAATTATTTTATACTCTTCTTGGTTTTTTAGATTTAGGACCATTAAATGGCACTGGAGTCTGATCAGCAATAGAAGTTATGTCTATTCCAAAAGCAGCAAAACTTCTAATTGCGGCCTCTCTTCCTGAACCAACTCCTTTAACTATAACTTTAACTTCTTTAAGTCCAGCTTGAGAGGCTTTCTCGCCAATTACTTCAGCAATTTTTGAAGCAGCATAAGGAGTTCCTTTCTTAGCACCTTTAAATCCTAAAGATCCAGAGGTAGACCAAGTCAATACACTTCCAGCCTCGTCAGTTAAGGTTAATTTAGTATTGTTATAAGTAGATTCTACATATAAAATACCCTCAGTTATTTTTCTTTTTAATCCTTTAGATAATGAACGGTCTTTCAAAGCATTATCTAATCCTGAACCCATTTTTTTTACTACTCGTTTTTTTCCCATAATTTTATAATAATATTATTTTAAGTCTTTTCAACCTTTCTTCGCCCAGAACCCATAGTTACTCTTCTATTACCTCGAACTGTTCGAGAATTAGTCTTAGTTCTTTGCCCTCTAACTGGTAAATTTCTTAAATGTCTAATACCTCTGTAAGCTTTAATATCTTTTAATCTTTTTATATTTAATTGTTTATCTCTTCTTAAATCCCCTTCAATTTTAAAAGATTCTACTTTTTGTCGGATTTCTTTCTCTTCCTCTTGAGTTAATTCTGGAATTTTCTTACCTAGATTAATTTTTAATTCATTTAAAATCTCTTTAGCTCTAGATCTACCGATACCATATATACCAGTTAAAGCAATCTCTAATCTTTTATCTTCTCTAATTGTAATACCAGCTATACGCATATTATTTTTAATTAATTAACCTTGGGCTTGTTTATGTTTTGGATTAGTGCAAATTACTCGAAGTACTGAACCTCGTTTAATCATTTTACAATTTTTACACATTTTTTTAATTGAAGACCTAACTTTCATAATTCTTTTTGAGTATTTAAACAAAATACTTGCCTAATAGGCTAGTTTTATAGATAGAAGTATACTATAAAATCAAGAATAATGCAAACTTAATTGAAAGTACAATTATAATCTCCGAGTTATTCTACCTTTACCTCCATAAGGATCTAATTCCACTAAAACTTTATCTCCAACTAATATCTTAATCTTAAATACTTTAATCTTACCCTTTAAAAAACAAATCATTTGGCTTTTATCACTAAATTCGACTCTAAACAAGGCAGCTGGCAAAGCTTCTATAACTCTACCTTCTTTTACCTCTAAATCATCGTCTTTAGAATTAATTTCTTTATTTATATCCTGATTATTCATAAGTTATGAGATTATATATGTTTTATCTAATTTCTTCAACTATAGATATTTTGTTTATATCTTTAGGAAAATAATTTCTCCATAGTGGTTTTATCTTGGCTCTAGCATTTAGGATTGATGAATTATATTTATCGATAATATTACTTAAAGCGGATAATTTTTGACCTGATAAACTTTTCTTTAATTGTAATGCGTCGTAAGCCCAGATTATTCTAGCTTTACCAACTACTTGAATCTTTAATATTGTCGGATTAATTTCGGTACTAGTTGCGATTTTAATTTGTAAATTACTTATATTATCTAATCTTACCTCTTGATTAGTATTATAAATATCTCCTAAAGTTTGTCCGGCGATTAAACTAGCTAAAACTGACTCTTTAATCGAAAATATTGAAGCTAATCCATTTATAGAAAATGTATTTCCTTGTGAAGTAACCAAGTCTTCACTATTATTAGAAATTGAAGTTAGTGTAGAATCTGTTAAAGTATAATATCCATCATGTGAAATTTTTTGACTATCAGATTTTAAATCTGATTCTATTTGTGGAGTTAAATCACTTACAGCTTGATCAATGTCACTTTGAGCTACGGCTTGGACTACTCCACTAATTCCTCCTGACATAGATTTATCACTTACGGCATAGAAAAAGTTATAACGAGGATTATTTTTAAGACCTGGAATAGTAAATTTACCAGCTGGAATATTATAATCTGCCCCGTAAGAATCCGCTGTAACATTCACTTTAATAGACCCTGGAGTATTGCCAACTTTCCCCGGAACAGTTATGCTATCTCCAATCTTAAATATTTTACCATCTGCGCTTTGAAATCTAGTGTTTTTTATTAGAATCTGTGGCTTATCAGAATAATTATTATAAATAGTTAATTCTCCATGAGCTCTCTGATTGATCTCTCTTGGTTCCGACTTTAATATATTTTTTGTTAGACTGCTACTAGCTACATCAGTTATAAAATCATCTTTAAAGATCAATAATGTTGTGTTCACATCTACATCTTTATATTTTGGATTGACAGTTAATACTCCTCTATTAAAAACAAAAGTCAAAAAAACTAAAGTTAAAAGTCCAATTAAAATTAGTGAGAATAATATTCTCTTACCTAATTTATTTTTTCTTCTCTTGGCATGGCGATAAGTTTTTAAATCCTCCTTGTCAAAAGTCTTTCTATTTTTATTAAAAAATTCACTTCTTTTTAATACATCAAAGCTATCTCTTCGTCTTTTTCCGCTCTTTTCTATTCCATTTACTAAATCAAAATGAGAAGAGGCTTTCATTAAGGGCTTACCGCTATTAGTGTATTCAATGTCGTTATAATCTCGATTCTCAAAATGCTCTACTTTATCAGTAAGATTAGCTCTTTCTTCTTCTTTATTTTTACGATGATTTAAAATCCTCTCCTCGGCTTGATTAGATTTTAAATTGTGAGATCGTCTTCGTATATCTTTCATAAGATTGATTTTCATCTTCTAATTTATCTTGTTTAGAAGACAAATTAGAACTAAATAAATTATAATCTATCTTTCTTAGTATAACATGAATTCCGCGACCAATATTAGTATTTTCAAGATAAAATTGTGAATAAGTCTCTTTATCTTTTAATTTCTTTTGTAAGACTGAACCGTAGATTGGAGTGGATAAATAAATAAAAGTTGGCACTCTATCAGTTAAAGAAATGTTATTTAAACTATGTATTACTCCATTTATCCAATCACTTATTATAATTTCAGAAACTAATTCGTTAGTAATCACTCGCAAGCCAATTGGATATTCATAAAAAAAACAGATGTTATCATTATTGCAATATTTTACACTAGTTTTATCATCTTCAACGATAATCTCTAAATATTTCTCAATATAATTATCTTTCATAATTATATTTTAACATAAAATAATTTCTAATTATTCTAATATTGCTTTTACTCTTCTAACTCCACCGGAGACTCCTTCCTGCTTAATAATTTTAAAAGTTTTATTAGATAAATAACCTTTATTATCTTCTACATGAGGACCTCCACATAATTCTCGTGAATAAATTTCTCCACTCTCTCCAAATATAGTATAAACTTTAACCAATTCTGGATATTTCTCCCAAAAGGCACCCGTAACACCTTCCTCTTTAGCTTTCTCTTTTGGCATTTCTTCAATTTTAACTTTAAATCCGCTTTGTATAGATTGATTCACATATTCTTCAATATTTTTTATCTCTTCGGTAGTTAAAGCTCTATCGAAAGTAAAATCAAATCTGCTTCTTTCATTATTAATATTACTTCCTCTTTGAGATATTTCTTGATTTAAAACTTTTCTCATGCCGGCTAACATTAAATGTGTTGCGGTATGAAGAGCGGTAGTTATTTCAGATTGATCTGCAAGACCTCCTTTAAACATTCCTTCGCTTGAAGTTTTAGATAATTTAGCATGCTCTTCTTTTAATCTCTCAAACTCTTTAATATCAACTTCGATATCTCTTTCTTTAGCTAATTCTTCTGTTAACTCAATTGGAAATCCAAAAGATTGCAAAAGATTAAATGCTTCTATTCCGGTTATATTTTTATTAGCAATCTTTTCGAATTCTTTTAACCCGTCTTCCAAGGTCTTTCGAAACTTTATTTCTTCTTTTTCAATTTCTTTTAAAATATTTTCTCTATTTATATTTAAATTATTTCCTAAATATTTCTCAGATCCGCTATATGCTGAGATAAAACTCTCAGCAATTAATTTAGTGAGATTTTCTTTAATATTTAATTTTCGCCCCGCTACAATAGCTCGACGAATAAGTCTTCTCACAAAATATCCCTGATCTTTATTACCTGGATAAACTCCGTCTCCAATTAGAAATGTTGCTGCTTGAATATGATCTAAAATAATTCTATATGCTACAGAAGTTCCTTTATGAGTTAAATAACTTACTTTAGATAATCTTTCTAAAATATTTTTAGCTTCATCAAATATATCTAAACTGAAAATATCATTATCGTTGTTTACAGCTGCTGTTAAGCGAGTAAGCCCTCCACCAAAGTCTACATTTTTCTGCTTTAACTCAATTAATTTATGATTAACTTTCTGATATTGAATAAAAACACTATTCCCAATCTCAATATATCTTCCACAATCACAATTAGGATGGCATTCCTCATTTTTCCATTGACTATTTTCATGAATCTTTTTTAGACTTTGCGGATCAAAATCATAAAATACTTCCGTATCTGGTCCGCCCGGCTCGCCTTCTGGCATATTTTGAGGAGCTCCAGCTCTACTTCATCAATTTTTCTTATCATCGTAGAAATAAATTTGCTCTTTTTTGATCCCATTCTCTAACCAATATTTCTCGCTCTCCACATCTTTTGGAATATTAAAATCTTTATTCCCAACATAACAAGTCACAGCTAATAAATCTTTATTTAATCCAAGTCCAAACTCTTGATTAGTTAAGAATTCCATTAATCATTTAATTTGATCCTCTTTAAAATAATCTCCGAAACTCCAATTTCCAAGCATTTCAAAAAAAGTCGTATGACGATTGTCTCCAACTTCTTCAATATCTTGAGAACGGAAACATTTCTGAGTATCGCTAAGACGACTAGATATTGGATGTTTACTTCCTAAAATATATTTCAACATTGGTTGCATTCCAGCTGCCGTAAAGAGTGTCGTATTATCATTTTCTGGAATTAAAGAAGCTGAGGGAACAATACTATGACCCTTACTTTCCATAAATTGCAAATATTTCTCTCTAACTTCTGAAACTTTCATAAATATATAATCATTATACTATTTTTAAATCTTATTTAAAAATATCGCTAACTTTCGCCACTTATTAGTAAAATCTTCTAAACTTACTTTTAGTTTTTCACCCTCGGCTTCATTGTCTTTCCCTGGATCATTATAAATGAAATATCTTGAACCATTTTCTTCAATCGCCTCAAGTAATAAAATTACATGCGGACCTCCGTTATCATTAAAATTTTTAGGGATTGAGGCCATCACTAAACCAGATTTATTTTTTAAAAAATCATAAATTTTATTTATTCCATAAATTTCTAAACTCTTTGCATATTTGGTTTCTATTCCAAAAGGTAAACTTTTATATTCTTCAATATAAGCTCCGACTCCGTAATTATGAGCTAATATCGCCATACTTTGATGTTTCCAAGAATTAACTGGGTCGTAACCTTGAATCTTAATAGCTTCAGCCAATAATTCATCTACTGATAAATTAAACTCTTTTTGCAAAGCAGAAATTGCCATATAAAGTGCCACTACTGAACAAGATCTGTTCTTCCAACTATCATCTTTGACATCACGATATTGAGAAATGTATTTTATGTTCATAATTTACAAATATAACATATCATATATTTTATCGAGTTGCCTCGCCTAAGGTTTGCTGAAGCGAACCGAATTAAAAATGTTTCTTAGTAAAGGTTCTTCCTGAACCAGATTTTAGATATTTTTCAAAATTATAGGCTTTATATTTATCACTAAATGCAAAATAATTTATTAGATCTATAGGTACTCTTTCTCTTGTAGCCATAACTTCTCCTTTCTTGTGTCTTTTGATTCTATCTTTTAAATTGTTAGTACATCCAATATAAAAACCATCTTTACATTTTAATGTATAAACATAATAAAACATATTAACATAATATCACATAACAACTGTTACTACTCGTTTGTCGCTTTCGCTACCCTTCAGCGGGCTTTGCCTCGCCGAAGGTTCGCTTTAGCGAACCGAAGGCGGGCCCACCAGGAATCGAACCTAGGACAGCAGTTTTGAAGACTGCAGTTTTACCATTAAACTATAGACCCTTATAAATATATTTTAACATATTTTTGACTTTAATTTAATTTCTAATTTATAGAAATTTTCTAAAAAACACAAAACATTTCAAAACATTTACCAATAACTAGTTATTATAAACTAGTCTGGCGGGTCCACGAGGATTCGGTCACAAATATTTTTCCTAACGGAAAAATTTCGCGACCCCGGCTCGTCATTTTTGCTTGCTCGCAAGCTCACAACAAAAATATTACTCCGCCTTTCTCATCCTGACACAAGCCAAGCAGTTGGCTTGTTTGGCCCCGTAAAAAATAATAAATTATTTTTTGGCGGGTCCACGAGGATTCG
>CAZWMQ010000002.1:47270-113232 GCA_964635125.1 uncultured Candidatus Saccharibacteria bacterium
TGTTTGGCCCCGTAAAAAATAATAAATTATTTTTTGGCGGGTCCACGAGGATTCGGTCACAAATATTTTTCCTAACGGAAAAATTTCGCGACCCCGGCTCGTCATTTTTGCTTGCTCGCAAGCTCACAACAAAAATATTACTCCGCCTTTCTCATCCTGACACAAGCCAAGCAGTTGGCTTGTTTGGCCCCGTAAAAAATAATAAATTATTTTTTGGCGGGTCCACGAGGATTCGAACCTCGGTCAACGGTTTTGGAGACCGCTATTCTACCACTGAACTATAGACCCTTGATTTTCTTATTCTAGCATAAAACGAAACTCCTTACTATTTTGAATATAAAATTATTTTAACTAAAAAATTTAAAAGCCCCATGTAAAAACATGGGGCGTGAAGCTAACAGGCATCGGACTGATTAAAAATTATCAAGTTACCCCCACCTTGAGAACAAGGAGGGTTAGTTACTCTAAACTGCCTATGCGAAAATACTTGCTTTATTAAGCATAACATATTTATAGAAAAATCCAATCTTATAAATCTAAAATAAAAAAACCTAATGTAGAAACATTAGGTTTTTCCTTTAAAATTGCCTTGTCTTCTAACAACTAAAATAGAATATACAATAAATTAAATTAAATAGCAAATAAAAAATAAACCGCTTGTAGAAACAAGCGGTAGACGAATCGAGATAACAACTGCTGCTGATTAAGACATAGTTAGTATAACATATTATAAACAACTAATATAAAACCCCTCCTTTAGACAAAGGTGTGGTTGTTTTCCAAACTTTAACTTTAACTGAACTTGTGAAATCAAATCTAAATATAACATAGTATAAACAAAAAATAAACCTCCCCTAGACAAGGGAGGTTTCACAAACCAAAAACTCTTTGATATGAAAAGTAAAACTATATTAATAATAACAAATCTTTAAAAATTAATCAATAGAAAAACCCTCCTGGAAAGGAGGGTAATCTTTACACATTAAAATTCGTACCTATGAAAAACTAATTTCAGTATATCACATATCAAAATAAAAAGAAACATAATCCTCTCATAGAAACCAAGGGATTTTAATAAATCTAATATAAATAACTAAATATATTGCAACATAATAAAAAACCACCTGTGGAAACAGGCGGTATTCGAAATCAATTCACTTAATAAACCCATAATTAATTATAACATGATATATAAAATAAAAAAGCCCTGTGGAAACAGGGCTCGCTTATTAATCCAATATCCTTTGAAAAACCAGTAATAAATCTAGCAAATATTTATAAAATAGTCAAGTAAGGATTATTTATAAATTTCTTTAATATTTTCAAGCATATTTTTTATATTGAAATTATTTTCAATATTTTCTTTTGCCTTTTCTCCCAACTTTCTTCGTAAACTTTTATCTTTAATTAATTTTAATAAAGCCTCCTTCATCTCATAAATATTTTTATTTTCCACCAATAACCCAGTCTGATTATTTTTAATAATTTCTTTAACTCCACCAGTGTCTGTAACTACAGCTGGCAAACTTAGAAGCCCAGCTTCAAGTAAGACATACGGCAAACCTTCTTTAATTGATGGTAAAAAATAAATCTGAGCTTCCTTAAGATAATTCTGATGATTTTCATCACAAATCAATAAATCTACATAATAATCTAGATCGAGATCTAAGATTAATTTTAATAAATTATTTCTCTCTTCTCCGCCAAATGAGACTATTGTATATTTAAAATCCTGAAATTCATCTTTTAATAAGCTGATCGCTCTTAATCCATAATCAAAGCCTTTATTCTTAGTCAATTCTCCAATCGAAACAATTTTGACAATTTCATTCTGCCCAGTATCTTGATTTGTATTTCGTATTCCTTCTTGAGCCATCTGACTTGTAGCTTGTAATCTGAAACTTGTTTCTTGAAGCTTATAGCTTGAATCTTGTGTCTTAAGTCTTAAAGCTTTTGTCTTGTCTCCGTCTTGCATCTTAAGACTAGTTTCCTGTGACTTGCTACTTGAAGCTTGCAACTTGTCACTTGCAACTTGAACCCCATTATGTATCATTATTAATTTAGCTTTATTGACTAACCACCAATTCTTAACATCATTATAATCTTTCTCTGAAACACAGATAACTTTATCTGATAATAATATCGTAAGCCAAGAAAAAAACTTTATTAAAATAATACTTAGATAATTTCTATCTTCTCGAAATGGCCAACCGTGAGCAGTAAAGATTATCTTTTTAACTCTAGCTAATCTTCCAACCATCGCTCCAATTATCCCCATTTTTGAACTATTTAAATGAATAATATCTGGCTTAATTTCTTTTAATAATTTATAAAGTCTAATCAATACTCTTAATTCTTTAAAAATATTTATGTCTCGCGTCAAATTAGATATATGATAAGTCTTAATATTTTCTCCTTTCAACTTTTGATATAATTCACCATAACCACCACAAGCTACTTCTATCTCAAAGTCACTTTTAACTTTAGCTAGATTTGTCGCTAAATCGTATACATATTTCTGAGCTCCGCCCCAATTACTTTTAGTGATGAGATATAAGATTTTCATACTTTTATTTTTTAAAATAATCTGTATAATATATTTATTAAATTATAATACATGATTTCAACCAAAATCACAAAAAGAGTATTCGTGGCTATTATTGACTTTCTGATCTTAGCTTTTTCTCTATATATATCCATCTCTTTAAGAGATTTAGAATTCAAATCTAAAGCAGAATATCTTAGCATATTTTTACCATTTTTAATCATTATACTCTCAAATATCTTAGTATTTTATATTTATGGTCTTTATGACAAGATGACCACTAAGATCTATCGAGAATTAAATCAGAGAATCCTTATTAGCCAAATTATTTCTTCGGTGATTGGAGCGATTATTTTCTATACTTCCTCCTACTTTACAATTGCTCCAAAGACAATTTTAATAATATATATAATAATCTCTAGTGTTCTGATCTTTATTTGGAGAAGATACGCTCGACTATTTATTAAATCCCCTAAAACTATCAACTTACTATTAGTCGCCGAGGGAGCTGAGCTTCTAGAATTAAAAGAAGAGATAATGAATAATAAAATCCTAGCCATCAATAAAGTTGATTTTATAGATCTACTCGAAAATAAAGAGCTAGACTTATACACGAAGATAAAAGAGAAAGTCAATAAAGAGAAATTTAATATGCTAGCCATTAATATGCATCACTCTCATATTAAAAACTCTGTCTCTTTATTTTACGAATTACTTTTAGATAAAGTTAATGTGCTTAATTTTGCCGATCTCTATGAAGAAGTTTTAGGAAAGATACCACTTAATAATATAGACGCTAGCTGGTTCTTCAATAATCTAAACCAAAGTAAAAACAATTTCTACTCAAATATAAAAAGATTTATGGATTTATTAATTTCTGCCCCCGCTTTATTTATTTCTTTAATCTTTTATCCTTTCGTCTATCTTGGACTTAAGATTCAAGATGGTGGCAATTTATTTTATATCTCGGAAAGAATCGGTAAGAATAATAAGCTAATCAAAATATATAAATTTAGAAGTATGAATCAATTAAGAAGTATAGAGGTTGATTATATTAATCCCAAAGAGAAAGATAGAGTTACAAAATTTGGCAGATTTTTAAGAAAGACTAGGATAGACGAATTACCACAATTAATAAATATAATTAATGGAGATATCTCTTTAATTGGTCCAAGACCAGAGGCTCCAACTCTCGTCAAAGAATATTCAAATCAAATACCCTTTTATAGTATTCGCCACACTATAGTTCCAGGATTATCTGGCTATGCCCAGATCTATCAAGAACAAAAGTTAGTCCCAAAGTTTGGCTTATCCACAAATGCCACCAAAGACAAATTATCTTTTGATATTTATTATTTAAAACACAAATCTCCGATAATGGATTTATCTTTAATCTTAAAGACGATTAAGAATTTATTAGGTAAAAGTGGGGTATAAATTTAAATTATAAAAATATATGCACGAAAAAAATTTATTTCTAATATATCTAGGTAGAACAGGCTCTGGTCCTAGAACAACTCTAGATTTATCAAAAGAAATATTATCAAGAAAAGAAATAAAAAATTTTGATCTATTAATATCAAAAAATAATTCTTTGATAAATGAAACTCTCTCTATTAAAAAAGATTCTTTTATATTAGATACTCCTATCTCTAATAGAGATTCTATTCTAAAATTACCAAAATTTATCTTTAAATTTATAAAAATTTTAAGAGTTGCTAAAAGAAAAAAAGAAAATAATTTTTTCTTTGTTATGACCCATATTTGGAACCCTATTTGTATGATATTAATAAAAATTATTATACCAAAATCTAATATTTTTTTTATTGTACATGATGTAGAAATTCATCCTGGAGATAAAAATTCTAAATTGCAATATTTCATAATGCAGGTTGAAATATTTTTATCAAATATAATAACAGCCCCTTCTCAGAACACTAGGCAGAAATTATTAACGAAATGGAAAAAGAATATATTTATAACTCCTTTGCCGGTATTCGATTTTGGAGAAATCAAAGAAATAAGAAAAATATCAAAAATAACAACATTCCTATTTTTTGGTAGAATTGTAAAATATAAAGGACTAAATTTATTCTTACAAGCTTTAGAAATATTTGATAAAGAGGTGCAAAATAAAAAT
Organism: uncultured Candidatus Saccharibacteria bacterium; assembly: GCA_964635125.1. Classification (GTDB taxonomy): domain Bacteria; phylum Patescibacteriota; class Minisyncoccia; order Phycocordibacterales; family UBA5272; genus UBA5272. The sequence continues at coordinate 51,956 of CAZWMQ010000002.1, forward strand.
TATAGAGTAATAATTGCTGGTGAAGGAAAAATCGAATATAATGAATTTAAAATTATTGAAAAATTAAATCATGAGGAACAAAAAATAATAATAATTAATAGATATTTAGAAGAAAAAGAAATAGGAGATATCTGGGATGAATCTGATATTGCGATAATATCCTATATTGAAGCTAGCCAATCTGGTATTGTGGCATTATCTATAAACAAAGCTATGCCGTCAATCATAACACCTATAAAAGAATTAATAGATCAATGTGAAGCTAATGATATAAATAATACTTTTGCATTAATAGCAAAAGATCTTAGCCCAAAATCTTTTTCTGAAAAAATGATAGAAATATTAGATGAAAAAATCTATGAAAAATTATCTAAAAATGCAATAAATATGCAAAAAGGTACTGGATTTAATGAGTGGGTTAATATAATTATAGAAAATTCTATATAGATTTATATTTTTAAACCTATTTTTTCTCCAGTCTTAATTACGTCTTCTAACAATATAGAATCTACGGCTTCTTTAACAAAACTTGTCTTATAAAAAGCTTTTTTAAGTTTTTTAGAAATAACTTTTTCTAAAATATTATACCCATATATTTCTTGAGGGCTAGTACAAGTAAATATACTAACTGTGGGAATATTTAAACCTAACCCTATATGCATAGCTAAAGTGTCTCCACAAAAGAGAAAAGAGACTTTGCTTATATCTTCAATATATTTTTTCATTGTATTTCTATCTTTAAAGTAAATGACTTTATATCCTTTATACTTTAAGAAAAACTCCAACTCTTTATACCTTGTCCAGACTTTTGTCGGCCATCGAATACCAGCCCTATTTTCAATGCCTATTATTTTTTTATTTATATTCTTCTTTTTTCTTATCTTGGGTAATAGATATTTTTCTCCCTTAAACTTATATCCTAAGATGTTAAAAAGAATTTCTTGATATGATTTTTTATTTTTCCATTTTAATTTATCGGCTTTTTCTTTTCCAAATCTAGAAGATAAACCCATATCAAACCATTCATTACTATCTATTGTATATACAATCTTATCTTTATCTAAAAAAATACCAACCAATTTTTCAGATTTTAATTTAGTAGCTAATTCCGCACATTTATAATCATCATCAAGTGATATAACAAGATTAAATTTTACTTTCAAAAAATAATTTAAATCTATATCTTCTATAGAGAATATTTTCAGATTTCTTAACTGCCCTGGCAATATTTCTTTATTCTTTTTTGCAGTGATCCAATATATCTCTATTTTCTTATTCTTATATAAATGTAAAATAGGAGTCGTTCTCACAACATCCCCAGTAGCTCCTATTTTTATAATGCAAATCCTTTTCATATTAATATTTTAACAGAAAATAAAGATTAAAAAATACTTGACAAAATATTCTTATAGTTAAAATCGAACTCTTAATAATCTCAATAAATATGCAAATATATGTTAAGATAGGTAAATGAAAAAAGAGAAAATACAAATAATATCTCTCTCGGCTTCCCCAAAGTTTTTAGATTACAATTCTACTCAAATTAAAAACCTTCAAGATCAAGCTAAAAAAATAGAAAATCATATTTTAATAAATTTTCAAAAAGTTAAATACGAAGTCGAAAAAAAAGAAAATATTATTTTTATAAAAGTACCTAGAATAAAAACTTTATTTTATATATATAAAATAAAAAAAGAGATCAAAAATCATATAAACTCAAAAATAAAAACTATAATCACTGCTGGTAATCCTTTTGATCTTGGTATCTTAGGGATCATATTTAAATTTATATTAAAATATCCACTTAATATCCAAATACATACGGATCTATATGCAAAAAATTTTATTAAAGCTAAAAAAAGACATTATTTATATTTTTTAATATCAAAAATGACATTACCGTTTGCCAACTCTATAAGAACTGTCTCAGAAAATACAAAAAATATATTAAAGAAAAAATATCCAAATAAATTGATTAAAAACATAATAGAAATAGCTGATTTCTCTAATATAAAAATAAATACAGAAAAAAATAAAGATGGACTTCTTTATTTATGCCCTTCTAGATATGATAATGGGAAAAATCTTGAAAATTTAATTTTAGCATTTATAGATTTCCATAAAAAATTTCCAGACACTAAACTAAAAATTATAGGTGGAGGTATTTTAGAGAAAAAATTAAAAAAACTAATCTCAGAAAACTCTGCTAATAAATACATAGATTTACCCGGCTGGTCTATTGATATGCCAAATGAATACACAAGAGCAAACTATACTATTTTAACATCTCTTTTTGAAGGATATAATATGTCTGTCGTACAATCAATGTATTATGGTACTCCATTTTTAGCTACTCCATTCGGAGGTAGTACAAATCTAATTGACCATGATACGGGATTATTAGCTTATGGGTTTTCAAAAGAAAATATATATAAACTATTAGTTAATTCTCATAAAAAAATCAATACTTTTAACACTAAAAAAATAAGAGAGAAAGTTGAAAATTTAACGAAAGAAAATATGGATATAGAATTAATAAATATATGGAAAAATACAAATTAGATTTCTTTTTCTTTAACTCTTAACTCTTTATTATTTTTCTTATTTAAAATAAAATTAGCTATAATTCGAATAATTCCGTAAAATCTATAACTCTTACTATTTATAAAATGTCTCAGATTGTAAACAATATAATATATAAAAGATTCTAATATATTTGGAAAAATAAATAATTTATTTGGAGTATATTTATTTAACATTCTTTTATAATTTGTCCATGTATATATACCGTTGTCACTAAGACAAGGAATCTGAGAATAGACAGCATTAGGATATTTAATACTATTTATACCAGCCATCTTAGCTGTAATTAAAATAGTATTATTAGCAAAATATCTTTCTGATTCTTCAATATTGTCATTAGAAATATCTCGCAAATGTTTAAAATTTATTTTTTTATATTTAGATAAAAAAGTAACCCAGATATATTGTTCTCCTGAATATGGAGAAATACATTTTTTTTCTTTATTATCATCATGTTCATGTTTCTGTATATATTCTCCATAAACTAAAGGTATATCAAATATATTTAATACGTCTTCTCTTAATCCAAAATAAAACCAGTCTACGGCATTATATGGAAATTTAAGTCTTCTTCTTGGATTACATGGTAAAAGCATTAAAACTCTTTCTTTTAAAATTTTATATTTATCATCAAAAGCTAAATTATTATACTTTTCAAAATATTTTATAAAATTTTGACTTTTAAATATTAAATCACTTCTAACTTTTACGGAGTATTTTGTTTTTACTTTTTTAAGCCCTTCGACACTTGAGACTATTTGCCGAAAACAATTCTGAGTAAAATCTCCTAACACACTCACGCCGGGATCATCATTTTCTATAAGTAAATCAAAATCTAAATTTCTTATATCTTCTCCTTTCCAGGTAGATAAAATTATAGTAGAATCAGGAAAATATTTACGAATGCTTTTTAAACATAAATATGTATATCGTTCTTTTTCTTTGTCTGAAGACTTTCCGGAGACAATACCCTGTACAACAAAAGTAATATCTTTTGAATCTACCATACCTATATCTTGACTTTATTGCTATTTAATTTATCAAGAAAATTATTTAAGTCTTCTGGAGTTCCTAGCCCATGCATTTTGTCTATGGTAATATCATTTATAAAAATATTAGCTCCGTCAATAATCAATTCATTATAGACTGGGCAAACATAAAATTCACCATTATATCTACAATCTTTCTTTATCATAGCTTCTGCTCCTTTAACAAAATCAGATCCGTGCTTAAAATAGTATAATCCTGTGGTAGCTTTATTAGATATTAATTTCTTTTCGGCAACTTCTAATACTTTATCATCTTTATCAACTCTAGCATAACTCCATTTCGGATGTGAAGATTCAAAGGTCTGAATTAATCCATCTTTATCTAAAGATCTTCCTTTCTCTATAAAATCATCAATATCAAATTCTATATATTGATCTGAATTAGCTATAAGCATATCATCTTCATTACTTATAAAAACTTTAGCTGTTAATACGGTGCAAGCGGCTCCGGCGGTTATGCCATTTAATTTTACAACTTCGAAATTATCGCTACCTACCGCATTACGAAATACATTATGCATATCATACTTTTCATAATGTTCTTTTTGACAAATAAAAATAAATCTAAAATCTGAGATCCTTTTTGGTAAAAGATTTTTGATAACTACCTCTATCATTGTCCTACCGTTCACATCTATAAGAGGCTTTGGGAAAGCATAACCCTTCTCGGCAAATCTTGATCCGCGACCAGCCATTGGTATAACTATATTTAGCATATGCTATATTGTATCACATGAATAGTGATATAACAATAATAACCCACCGAGGACTTGACCCTGAGAAGAATCCATATTTTAAAGAAAGTTCTTTAGAAGCTTTTAGAGATCAGTTAAATCGTGGTTATGGTATAGAGTTTGATATTCAATTAACTAAAGATAATAAATTTATCATTAGCCACGATAAAGACTTATCTAGATTAACTGAAAATAAAGACATTAGAAATATTAGAGATTTAAAATTAAAAGAGTTATTAGAAATGAATATAGAAAATTCACATCTTACAAGTCTTTCTAATTTATTAGACTTAATTGAGACTATTTCTCAGCCAAATACATTATCGACTTTACATTTAAAATCCTCTCTACAAGATAAAAATATTTTAGATTTATTAATAAAAGAGCTAAAAAATAAAGACCTCTCTAAAATTATAATTTTTGACATATTAAAAGATACCGCTATATATTTAAAAGAAAATCTAAAAGATCTCAAACTTGCTCCTTCTGTTGCTCATATATATGACCTTGAAAGATATAATAAAGCGGTCGGCTATACTTTATGGAATATAAAAGATGTGATTAGTAATAAAGATTTATTTTATGGGGTTTGGCTTGATGAATGGGACACTCTAAACAAAAATAATTCAAATAAAATATTTTATAGTAAAGAGTTGTTTAAGATTTGTAGAGAAAAGAATTTAAAAATATTTATAGTTAGCCCAGAGCTTCACTCTCATTCTCCGGGATTATATGCTAACGAATCTCATAAAGATGCCGAAAATAATGAGGTCTTAATGGCTAGAATAAAAGAGATAATATCTTTAAATCCTGACGCAATATGTACTGATTATCCAGATAAAGTAAAAAACTTGACTTTTACAGATAAATAGTTTATACTAATATAAGTTTATTTTTTAATTTTATTGTTCATAAAAATTATAAATCATGGATTATCAAGAATTCCTCATAAATCAAAGAAAAATTTATGAAAAATTTGAAAAAGGAAGTATTGAAGCTATAAGTAAAGGATTCGCTCCTGACCCAGTTCTTGTAGAAGAAAGAGCTGGATTTTTTATAGCTTTAAAACCTAACCCAAGTTTTGCTGAAACTATAAGCAAAATTGGTAAGAATGTTGCCAATATCATGCCTGTTATAACATATACTAAAAATATGCTTCATACGGCTATTTCAGATATGTTAACAGAAAATGGGAAATTGCCTGAGATAAAAGAAGGTCTAATCTTAAAAGAAATAGTTGAAGAAGTTAAGCTTCAACACGGCCCAATATTTTGTAGATATACAAATTTGGCCTATAATCGTAACACCTTTATTATAAAAGGTATCCCAAATGAAGAGTTTATAAGGACAGCATTATTAATTAAAGAAGCCGGAGAGAAGAGAGGCGTAAATTTACGCTTACCTTGGGGGGGGCACATGACCTTTGCGAGAGTAAATGCGTCTTTTTTCCCAACACACTCTCTAATTTTCAAAAATTTTACCCCATGTATTTCTCAATTAAGCGATTTGCAACTAGTAAGATTTCATGCTACCATGTCTAATTTTACTACAGAAATTATATAGAGTATTTAAAGTACTAACACATAATGTTGGTACTTTTTATTTAAACTATATACTTATCACCTTTTACGGATGGGGTTTTAACTACAGCTGTAGCTCCATCTTCTAAACATTCAAAATCAACAGCAGTATTTGGTATTAAATGTATAACATCTCCTTTTAATAATATTTCTCCATTCATTTTAAATTCACCTGATACTATCACTGTTATCTCATCAGCTAATTTGTGTAAGTGTTTTGCTTCTTTTTCTCCTTTTTTATAATAATGAACCATAAACTCAAAATCTTTAGTCTTTAAAATACTTGGCTCAAAATCACCAACTATCCAACCTCTCACATAATCTTTTAAATTATATTTTTTCATATTTCAAGAATATCAGCAAATAAACCAAGATGTACATCTTCTATACCTTTTACAATACGGACTTCAGCTCCACTTTTTTTAGCAGCTTCTACACCGTGTGGTGAATCTTCTACTATTATAGTCTCTTCTGGTTTCACTCCTAATCTCTCCATAGCTACTATATATATTTCAGGATCTGGTTTTGGATTTTTTATTTCATCATTACCTAAAATTAAATCCATATAATCAAATAATCCAGCTGAGCGAAGCATGGGGTGTAAAGTTTCTTTTACAGAGTTAGAGCAACAAGCGAGTTTAATATTCTTATTTTTCAAATGCTTCATTAGAATTATCTTAGAATGATCTGGTGGGCAATATTTTGATATTAATTCATGAGTGTATTTTTGCTTGATTTCATTTATAAATTCTAATAAACCGTTTGGTATTCTTTCCTGCTTCTCTAATTCTGCTACTTTTTTACGAGTCGGTAACCCATTAAAATATTGATAATGCTCTTCTTCTTCTATTTTTGCTCCAAAAAGCTCTAAAGCTTTATTTAAGGCTAAATAATGCGCCTCCGGCATATTTACTAGTACTCCATCAAGATCAAATAATATCGCTTTAATCATATTTAATAATATTTAATATAACATATTATATTTTTAAAATAAATTATTTTAAAAGATCTCTATTCCCATTAAATCTTCTTATTATATTTATAATAAACTTATAAACTCTACCTCCGTACTTTCTCATAAAAAAACGTAAGTATAATTGAAGGAAATAAAATATATCTTCAAAATAATTGCTAATATAAAAAATTTTATATTGATTATATTTATTGTGTATTTCATTATAATCTGACATTGTATAAAATCCCCTACTTAACCAAGGCCTTGCCCCATAAGCTGAAGCTGGATATTTAAAAGATTTTACATTAAACTTATTAGCTGATATCATTATTGTATCTTTAGCATAAGATTCTTCTGATTTATTATCTCTTTCTTCTGAAAAATAAGTAATGTGCGAAGTATCTATCTCTTCATATTTCTTTAAGAAATTAACCCAGACATATTGCTCAGGACTTAGGTTTTCCTCAACTAAAGAATAACCGTCTAAAATTTGTCCTAATAAATTATCTTTATTTACAAGTGGTATCGAAAATATATTTTCGAGATCTTTTGTTAAACCGAAATAAACCCAATCACAAATATCAAAATAATACTTATCAAAAACTATCCAATCAAATCTATTAAAAAAATTCTTATATTTTAAAATCCTTTTTATATTATATGTTGGTAAAACTACAATCTTATTTTCTAAATAACCTTCGGATTTATTTTTATTATATTTCTCAAAATACTTTATAAATCTATTGCCAGTTAAAAGCATATCGCCTCTGATTATCAAAGTATACTTTGTATTCACTTTTTCTAGTCCTTTCTGTGAAGTTATAATTTGATTATTGATTGAAATATGGGAGACTTTTTTCTTATCATATGACCACATTTCTAATTTCCCAGGATCTTTATTTAAAATAGTTTCATCAACATTCAAACCTGAGATATCCGATCCCTCCCAAGTAGATAAGATTATCTTAGACTTTGGTAAACATTTCCTAATACTCTCTATACTACGATATGTCCATCTATATTTATATTTATCTGATGGCTTTCCTAAGATTAGACCTTTAATAATAACTGTTATTTCTTGCGAATCTATCATATTTTTCACCTTTATTTTCTAAAAATTATACCACATTAATTGAAATTTAATAACCTTTAAAAAATATTTTTGGACTTTATTTTATCTTTAATTATTTTCAGTTATTTAGCACTTCTATACATTTCTTTAGTATAAACTAAATTATTTATAAATCTCATAATTATGGCTACAATTATTGCTCCGTAAACTCCATAATACATCGCGGCAAAGAATAATAAACTTAAATTAACTATTAAAGTTATCATTTGAATAATATTAATCGACTTAAATAATCTCTTCTCAGCTAAATATTGATAAGCTGGAGTTAAAGCTACCGCCAGTATTGAAATACAATAAATCACGGCATAATGATAAGAGAAATAATATTTAGGGAATAAGAATTTATAAACTAATGGTAAGAGTAAAGCACAAAGTATGGCTGACAATAATGAGAATCAGAAATATTTCTTAAACATTCCTCGAATAATCTTGATCTTCTCCTGATTACTCTCTCTCGTATAACCAAGCTGCTTACTAATCCTAGATAAGACTAATTGAATCTTAGACATTGTTGCTCCAATCATTCCGGAAACAAAGTCAGCAAAAGTTAAAGCAATACTATATATGGCAACTTCCGATGGTCCAAGTCGGTTAAAGACAATCGCTGAGCTCGCATTCACTTGAGCTGATGCTAGAGCCCCAGTAAAAGAGATAGCTAAAGACTCTTTACGAAACTCTTTAATATCACTCTTGGCTAAATTATGAGCATCCAGATTCTTCATGTTAATATTTAATTTCTTCTTGACTGTGTGATATGCGATAAATCTAAATATGGCTTGGGAAATAAATAAAATTGCAAAGATAATATAAAGATTATCAGTAAAAATTGTCAAAATTGCTGCTGGAAATGTTGAGCAGAGATAATAAGTCGTCGCATAAATCATATTTCTCCTGTAATCCCCTCGCCCTTGTAAAGCTACCATATATCAATCATATGTATCGACAATCAAATATGAGAAAATATTAATCAAGAAAAATGTGGCTAAGAAATTATTCCCCATATAAAAATAATAACCGGCTACACTAAGTGAAATAATTGCTGGAATCCATCTTAATATTTTCTTATACTTAAATCCTAATTTAAAAAAAGAATCTTGCCCTCGTTGCATATTTAATGTGGCTATACTATATATTCCTGAAAATGAAAATATAGCCACGATACCATAAATAGATAAAATATATTTATAATATCCGTAATTTTCAATAGAAAGAAAATGGGTCATTATGACTGTTGTCAAAATACTCATTGGAGCAATTAATATTTGCTGTAATAATAACCAACCTGATCCTTCACGATCAAATTTACTCTTTATAAACATCCTCCCTTCTGCCCTGTACTTATTAATAATCTCCATCATATTAAACAATATTAACTAAGTTTAACATAAAAAATCGCCTTATGGTTAGATTTAACTTTAAATTAATTCTCCTTGTAAATTCTATAATATTTAAATAATGTTAATAAAATACTTGACCGACAAATTAAAATTATGGTAGTATATATATACCGACAGGAGGGATGGAAAAGTAATCTTTGATTACCTGCTCGCAAGAAATACTGAACTCGTACTGGCAAAATACTTCTTTATAGGAGTATTTTGTTTTTATTCAAAACTCTTTTATTTTTTCTATTTTCATTTAATAAAGACCTTCTATTCTCACCAGCAAAAAGATCAGCATATTGTATTAAAATTGAAGAGCGAGAGTTCTCATACTTTGAAATATGTTTAAAACTTTTAAAACCTATATTTAAAAGTTTTATAAACTCTTTATTGGTTTTCTCTCCTCCAAATCTATCTAATTTAATACTTAAAGATAAATTAATATTTTTATATTTTATATTCAAATATTTAATAAAATTATTTATACCTCTTTTATAATATATTGGAATATCTTTATGTGATAATATCTTTTCTATATACAAATAATACTCATAATTTATATTATTTAATTTACGAAAATATTTTTCTTTTAATATTTCTGAAGACTGGGAATTTTTAATTTCATTAATATTCCTATTGTTTAAAATCTTTTCTATTGTGTTAGCTAACATTGTATAATCCTTTTCATTTTTTATTATGAAAAAAGATAATATAAAATTACCATCTTTCTCCATATCGTAACTTTCATCGACTCCAATAAAATATTTCTCCATTTTAAGATTATAACATTACCTTACTATTCAAGCCCAATAAACTCTTGCTTATATCGTGATTGATGAGCCACTCGTCCATACCGAGACATACCGACACACATTCCAAGAGCAATACATTCAGTCAAAAGATGTGATCCGCCATGACTCATTAATGGTAATGGTATCCCAGTCACTGGAAATACTCCTATATTCATACCAATATTAAAAGTAGTCTGAGTCACAAGCCAAATAATAACTCCTAATATTGTTAGAGTTTCAAAATTAGTCTCGCCTCTGACAGCTTTCTTAGTTAATGAAAAAATGATTATTCCATATAAAATAAACACCACAATTCCACCAATAATTCCCCATTCTTCAAGGAATGAAGCAAAGATAAAATCTGTCTCATGCTCTGGTAAATAACCAAATCTGGATTGAGTCCCATATCCTACACCTTTCCCAGTTAAACCTCCGCTTCCGACCGCGATTATAGACTGGTAAGCATTCCAGCCGGTACCTTTTAAATCATGAGTTGGATTAATAAAATTAACAATACGACTCTTTTGATATGGTTTAAAATAAAAACTCCATAAAATTAATCCAAGAGATAAGGCGACACCGATAAACCATAAAAAATGCTTGCGAGTTAATCCTGAAACTATCAACATTCCAAACCAGATCATCACAAGTACTATAGCCGTTGATAAATCTGGTTGAAGCATTATTAAAATCGCTGGAATAGAAACATAAATTAATGAATAAACAATATTTTTCAAATTAGCAATAGCGATATGTCTTTTGGCAAAAAATTTAGCTAAAATTAAGATCAAGATTAATTTCATTGGCTCAGATGGACCGATGAAAAAACTTCCTAAATTAAACCAACGATTACCACCTTTCGAAATATGTCCAAAAATAAAAATTAAAATTAGAGCAAATAATAATATTCCATACATTGTTAATAAGATCTTAGAATTTTTCAAGGCCCGATAGTCTAAAGTTGAGAAAATTAAAAAGCAACTTAAAGCAATAATAATCAAAATGACTTGCCTACTAAAAATAACATCATTAGATCCCAAAGTAGACATGGTCAATAACCCAAAAATCATCAGAATAACGATTGGAATAAATATATAATAATCAATACTTTTTAAAAAAGCTATTAATTTACTAACTATTTTAGTAATAGGAATAATCATAGCGGTCTATCTAAAATCACTAAACGGAGTAATCATCGTATAAACTGAAATATTAGGATTGGCCTCTTTAAGTGGGACTCTCCAAGTATAGACCGCATCGGCATCTCCTTCGCCATCAATATTCTTTAAAATTGTCTCGTTAACTGCAATAATATTACCTAATTTATCTTTCAAAGTTACTCTGACTGGTATATTTCTAAAGTTAGCTTGGGTTATATTTTCTAAAGTTATAGTTAATTGAGTAATATTATTAACATCTTGCTCATAATTGATATTTTTAACTTGTAAAAAATTCTTAGTATAAACTTGATCAACTTTTAACCAATTATTGTTGTTAGGTAGAATATCAACTGTGACTTTAGAAATGGAATTACCAGCATCAGCTAAAGTTAAAGGTATATTTTGAATTATAACTGGGAAAGACTGTCCGACCAATAAAGGAGAGTTAGTGTCGATACTTTTAATAAGAGTCCCACTCTTATCATAAATTGAGAAATGATAACTCATAAATCCGTCGCTAGGCTCTTTATCTATATTCCGATTCTTAATAATTGCCACAATATCGTATAAGTCTTTCTCGGTTTCTACAGCTCGGGTTGATTCAACTTCTAGAGGTAAAATTGCGGTGGTACAGATTAATTGACAACCTCCGCCACAATCAACTCCATCTTCTAAATTATTCTGCTTACCGTCAAAACAAGTTGGTTTTGGAAATAGGCGAGGATATGATTTATAAAAAACGAAAGCTAAAACTAATAAGATTAGTATAGCTACAATAGTTTTTTTTCTTCTAACTCTCCAAGAATTATCCATAATAGATTAATTTTATCATAAATCTTAACTAAACAAAAACAATAATCTAGGGATAATCCTAGATTATTGTTAGCACTAATTAATTTAATAGAAATGATTAAAATTATTTTTCTTTACGAGTAAAATCCTTTTCTAATTTATTAATAGCTCGTGAAGCAGCTTCCTTTCCACCTAATCCAAAAGCTAACCCGAAAGCAAGAGCTAAAGCTGCGATTACTCCGATAAATAATGCATTAGTAAATATTGTCAAAATATTTAATTGATTTAAAGCTGCTAAAATTGCTGTGAACATAATAGCGTATTTAGCTAAAGCTCCAGCGAAAGTAACTCTAAGACCTGATGCTCTAACAGATCCATCAATAACTTTCTCAGCTAAATTAGCCAAAACATTACCAATTACAATAATAAACCCAGCAATAAATACTGATGGTAAATAATTCAAGATATTAACCAAAAAGTCAGATATGTAATTCAATCCAAAAATATCAGCGGCGGCTAAAGAAAAAGCAATCAAAATAGTCCAACGAACTAACCCGCCAAAAAATGTCCCAACATTGAAATGGTGTCCTGTCTTTTTTGATAATCTACCAACTCCAAATCTATCAAAGAGATTATTTATTCTTAAAATCTCAAAAACATGTATTGTTGCCCTACCTAAAATAACTCCAAATAACCAACCAACTAATAACACTATAATACCAATGATTAAATGCGGTAAAAAAGCAATTACATTAACTGAAACATTAATGATCTCTTGCCCTAATACATTTACATATTGTCCTAACATATTTTTATTTATAATTTAAATTAATTAGTAATCACTTACTATTAAAGTATAACATCTTAAAAATTTAGCAAGTATATTTATCCACAATATATAAAAATACCGACTTTTAAAGCTATATAAATCTATAATATTTAAATTACCCTATCTGATACTTTATCAATTAAAGTAATTCTGTGACTATCTAAAACATTGTGTAAAAATCTATCAAACATTTTCTTTCGATAATCAAATTCTTCAATATCTATGATATTAATACGAAGTTTCGAGGCGAATAAAGCATCCATCTCTTGTAATACTTTAGTTACTTCTTTAGTCTTTAAATTATCTCCAACCACTAAAATATCTAAATCAACATCTTGATCATTAATGAAAACTCCCGTGAATGAAAATAGTTTAATTCTTCCTATCTTTTTAAATCTATTTACAATAGCGTTCTTATCTAGACTCTGAAAATCAAATACTAAATTATATAAAGATTGATTATAAGAAAAACTAGAATTAAGTTTATAAGATGGGATAGTTTTATTTTCAATATATTTATCTAAAAATCCAACCGTATTTAATAAATTTAAATCTTTTTTAAGATTAGTCTTTTTAATTTTAGTGTTAAATTCTATATCGTTTAATTTAAAATCGTGCTGTTGATTAGCTAAGAAAAATCTTAATAATCTTAATCTTACATCTCCGTTCCCTGCCTGAAAAATCTTTATTAATGGGTCCATAAAATTTTCTTATTTAATAAGTTAAGAGTAGCATAAATAATTATAAAAATAAACTTGATAAATACAAAAAATGTTATCTTTTTAACTTTCTAAAACAAAAACACCCTATATTTTAAGGGTATTTTTGAGTTCTAAATTAATTAGATAATAAGATTAATTTAAACTTACTGTCGCTCCTGCTTCTTCTAATGACTTCTTTAGGGCTTCAGCTTCGTCTTTCTTAACATCTTTCTTAAGATCAACTGGGGCACCATCGACTAAATCTTTAGCTTCTTTCAAACCTAATCCTAGGGCTTCTTTAACTACTTTCATTACTGCAATCTTACCCTCACCAGCGCTTTCTAATTTTACATTGTAAGTTGATTTCTCTTCAGCTCCGGCATCACTAGCACCTCCAGCTGGAGCAGCCGCTACAGCTTGAGCAGAGACTCCAAATTTCTCCTCAATTGCCTTTACTAATTCATTTAATTCCAAAACTGACATTCCGTCAATCTTATCTAATAGATCTTTGTGTTTTTCCATAATTTTTATTTTTATTTTCTAATTTTAATAATTTTGTATAAATATTTATAATAAAATATTTTAATTTTTAATTTTCGCTACTTCATTAAGACCAATTGCTAATCTTTGAATTGGTGATTTTAATAAAAAGGCGATCTGAGAAATAAGCACCTCTCTCGATGGGATAGTAGCAATACTCTTCATCTCAACTTCTGATTGAAAAACTCCATCAAATACTCCTCCAACAATAGAGAAAATATTCTTATGTAATTTAGAAAAGTCATTGGCTAATCTGGCTGGAGTTAACATATCTTCTCCTGAAATAACCGCCATCTCTTCATTAATTACAGGTTTCTCCCCAGAGTATTTCCTTGTATCAACTGCTCGATTCCAAAGAGTTTTCTTAACTACATTATACTTAATCCCTTCTTTATATAATTGCTTACGAATTGATTCAGTATCTTTGACATTCAGTCCTTTAAACTTAACATAAACGAAAGTCTTAGCATTGTCTAAGATTTTGCCATATTCATCAATTAATTCTTTCTTTTTATTTTTGGTTAAAGCCATAAATAATTATTTTTATTTCGCTAAGATTAAAATCTTAGCGACTAATTTCTAATAAACAAAAATCTCTCGTTAAACGAAAGATTTGAGGTAAACTTTACAAGACTTAAGACCTAAGCTTCAAGACTAAAGATAAATTCTTATGTCTTAAGTCTTACTTCTTTTGACTTGTTACGACCTCCGTGAGCTTATGTTTTGAGGGCTTTCGCCCACTCACTTCTTTGGTTTACTTATATAGTATAACATATCTCAGCTATTTAAGCAAAAATAAAAGACCATTAATTGTAATATAATAATAGTCTTATTTATAAGCTCTTTTATGAGTAAGATGCCAGGTGTTACAAAGATCACAATAATAATCTCTAAGCATCACACCTTTTTCTTTTTTTAAAAAATTTTTCTTGGTTTTCGCTTCTTTTTTTGTATAATGTATTTTATCAATACATCTCTTTTCTAAATTTTCTATAAAATTTTCCTCTTTTTCAATTTCTTTTTTTTGAAACTTTTTAAAAAGAGGGAGAAAAGAAGTATAAGTTCCTGGTTTAACCAGGAATCTTTTTTTATCTCTACATTATGCTGTAGAGATTTTTTATACTCTACATTCATAAAAAAATATTTTTTATTAATGAATTATTCTATTATAGATTTTATCACTTAAATTAAAAATTGTCAAATAAATATAAAAAATCAAAAAACACTGAATAAACCCAGTGTTTTTTGAATAGAGAACTTAAAATTATAAATAATCTTTGAGTCCTCTGTTCTCCCGAATAGCTACTCTTGCTAATTAAAGCTACCATCGCTCTATGAAGTCTTCACGATCCAGTTCGGAATGAGATGGTGTGTTACCCTTCATCCAAATCAGGAGAACAGAAAACTCAAAAGAGATTGGAGAGAGAAGCGGAGTCGAACCACTACCTTCTCATAAATTATTATTTCGTAGTTACTTTTCAGATGGTAACTCGGATAGAATTAATAAACTTATGTGATGTCCTAACCGTTAGACGAGCTCTCTTCAATCTTTTGAGTATAAAATCCTATAATGATGTGAGAAGTTTTACTTCTCAATTCGAAAAACTAAATAAAAATCAAAATAAATTTCAATCAATAACTAGTCTTCCGAATTGAAAAGTAAAATATATAAAAATAATTAATGATAAACATATTTCCTAATAGGATATGGGTATTAGTAATCCTCAGCTGAATGCATTACTGCACTTACACTTAGACCCTATCAACGTAATCATCTCTTACGACCCTTATAGAATACTTATCTTGAAGTTGGCTTCGTTCTTAGATGCTTTCAGAACTTATCCATTCCCGACTTGGCTACTGGGCGATCCAGCTAGCGCTAGAGCCCACACACCAGAGGTCAGTTCATCTCGGTCCTCTCGTACTAGAGATAAATCTTCTCAATATTCCAAACGCCTGCAGTAGATAGGAGACCAACCTGTCTCACGACGGTTTGAACCCAGCTCGCGTATCTTTTTAAATGGCGAACAGCCATACCCTTGGGAGCTTCTTCACCCCCAGGATAAGATGAGCCGACATCGAGGTGCCGAACTCCACCGTCGCTATGGACGCTTAGGTGGAACTAGCCTGTTATCCCCGTGGTAGCTTCTATCCGTTAATCTTCAACTGCATCTAATGCAAATTGTCGGTTCACTATGTTCTACTTTCGTATCTGCTCGACATGCCCGTCTTACAGTTAAGCCAGTTTATGCCATTACACTATCGGCACGGTTTCCATTCGCGCCTAACTGACCTTAATAAACCCCTCCGTTACTCTTTAGGAGGGTACCGCCCCAGTAAAACTCCCCACCAGATACTGTCTCTCAACGTTTTTTCCGTTGAGGTTAGTGTTTGCCAAGTTACAGATGGCTATTTCACTGTCGACTCCATGACAACCGAAATCGTCACTTCAAAGTCTCACCACTATACTACGCAATAAATTAACAAACACAATACCAAGCTAGAGTAAAGCTCACGGGGTCTTTTCGTCTAACTGCAGGTAGGCGGCATCTTCACCGCCACTGTATTTTCACCGAGCTACTCCCTGAGACAGTTCCCCAGTCATTACACCATTCGTGCACGTCTGAACTTACCAGACAAGGAACTTCGCTCAACTGTTCCTTTAAAAGTTGGACTCTATCTTCATCTTTCTTTTACAAGTTAAGATGCGTACCGCTGGTCTCTAGTTAGGTACATTGACGCATAATATATTTCTATAAGTGCGGGTAGCTTTATAAATGGTTAATGAATTTAAAACTATTTCCTAAAACAATCACGACACTAATCTTATCGTCCCAATCATTTCAGATACAAATAATATTTATATCTGAAACCTTAGGACGATTATAGTTATCGCCGACATTGACGGGGGCTTATATCAGTCAGCCACATGGCAAATTCAAAGTTAGTCCAAAATAAATTTTAAACGCTTTAAATCCACCATGTGACCACCGATATTTGACCTTCCCGCATTGGTCAGGTGTCACCCCATATACATACTCTTACGAGTTCGCATGGAGCTGTGTTTTAGATAAACAGTTGCCAGAGAAACTTTCGCTGCGGCCCACACTATAAAGCTCTCTTTAAATCTTCAAAATCTAAAGAGAGAAAATAGGGTGCCGGTAAATTGGTACTACTCAATAATGGATCATACTGAACGTTACTCGTATGATTAGGCTTTTTTTCTTCCGAACCCCAACTTCAAAGATTTCTTTTACAAGAAATAAATCCATTGTTTGTCGAACAAAAATGCTATTACTTTCAACATGACTGTGATTGCATATTGAAAAACATTTCTGACGGAGGTGTTTCGCTTTCCTATCAACACCTCGTAGCGTTTACTAAAACTCTGCAGTTCTAGCTGATCATTTAAGACCATTTCTCATTATTAACTAATCTCATACCAATTCCCGAGCAATACTTTCAAGCTCATAAAAAGAGCTTTATAGTGTGGGCAAGCCTTATTGCTAACTTACGGCTGCTTTTTTGCCTAGTTCCTTGGGGAGAAATCACTCGTTCGCCTTGGTCTACTCGACCTGAATACCTGTGTCGGTTTGCGGTACGGACTTATATAAATTTAAAGTATTGCGGATTTTGTGAATAATGTATCCTAGATGACTAGCTACATTATTCACAAAGCAATATCTACTATTCAGTAGATGTAGAAACTTTTCTCGGCACAGTGCTCCTTTATCTTCACCGGTATTGCTACAAGCTTCACTTCATAACTCTCGGTATTCAAGAACTGATTTACATGCTCTTGCCAATCATTACAAAGACCACAATCTGATAAGTGGCATAAAATACAACCATGCGTCATTCCATCACATTTATACAAGGTAAAGGAATATTAACCTTTTGTCCATCGCCTACGGCTCATCGCCATCGGCTTAGGCCCGACTAACTCTTCGCTGACAACCATTGCGAAGAAAACCTTATTCTTTCGGCGTGGGGGGATCTCACCCCCATTGCGGTTACTTGTGCCAACATTCGTACTTCTACACGCTCCACGGCGGGTCACCCCTTCCGCTTCATCGCAGAGTAGAACACTCGTCTACCGATTGTAATTTTCACAAGAAAGAGAAATAACTATTTACTAATTAGGGCGAAGGTCTGACTAATAAATTTATTAAAAAATAAATTTATTAATTCTGCTTCCAAACTATTAGTCATAATACTTATCTCCCTTGTGAAAATTACAATCCCTAAACTTCGGTGATATGTTTGAGTCCCGATCATCTGTGGCGCAGAATCTCTCGATGGGTGAGCTGTTACGCTATCTTTCAAGGATGGCTGCTTCTAAGCCAACCTCCTCATTGTCAATGAAATTCCACCTCCTCACTTACACTTAACATATACTTAGGGACCTTAATTTTAGATCTGGGCTGTTTCCCTTTTGACCACCGGAGCTTCGCCCCCGGAGTCTTACTGCTAGACTATTAAACTTTGGTATTCGGAGTTTGATAGGTATTGCCGTATTTCTACTAGTCAAGACCTTCCAGTGCTCTACCCCCAAAGCGAACATCTAACGCTATTCCTATAAATATTTCGACGAGAACCAGCTATTACCAAGTTCGATTAGCTTTTCACTCCAACCCACAAGTCATCCAAAAGAGTCGCACGACTTACTAGTTCGGGCCTCCACTTATCTTTCGACAAGCTTCGCCCTGCTCATGGGTAGCTCACCTGGCTTCGGGTCTTTATTATTCAACTATTATTTCGCGCTATTCACACTCGCTTTCGCTTATGACTCCATCACTTTATACGACTTAGTCAGCTGAATAATAAAACTCGTTGGCTCATTCTTCAATAGGCACGCAGTCGAGGTGCAAGCACCTCTCCTACTCTTTGTAAACATATGGTTTCAGTTCTATTTCACTCCCCTCCCGGGGTTCTTTTCACCTTTCCCTCACGGTACTAGTTCACTATCGGACTCAAGGAATATTTAGCCTTACCGGTTAGTTCCGGCAGATTCACCCGAGCTATTCGTGTCTCGAGTTACTCAGGATAAGAGATAAAAAAGAGTTAAATATTTCGAATACGGGACTATCACCCTCTTTGGTGCTACTTTCCAATAGCTTATACTATAAATAACTTTTGTAACTTTCCTAGATAATTCTACATCTCTTCCCTACAACCAACTTAGTATTACTACTAAGAATTTGGGCTTCTCTGTTTTCGCTCGCCGCTACTTGCAGAATAACATTGTTTTCTTTTCCTGTGGGTACTGAAATGTTTTACTTCCCCACGTACGCTTCTAAAGATATGCTCCCTAGATTCCAAGACTTTACTCTTGGAGAGTTTCCTCATTCAGATATCTTCGGATCGAAGGTTAAAAGGCACCTCCCCGAAGCTTATCGCAGCCTAATCACGTCTTTCATCGCTTCCTTGAACCAAGGCATCCACCTTATGCTCTTATTTCCTATTAGGAAATATATTTACCATCTTTATTTTTAACACCGCTGTCAAAAATAAATATTATTTTTATACAGTGTCTATATTATTCTCATAATATAGACTTACCTTTATTTTCACATCTATATACATTGCCTGAAAAGACCCCAAGATATTTGGGATATCAAATTGTGCAATGCTATAGGATTCTATTGACAAATAACTTGTCTAAATTTTTGAAAATAAAAACCGCTTTTTAAGCGGCGACTAAAAACACTTTTTAGAAGCTGCTTAATTTTTCTGTTTTAAATTCAACATATTTAGGTCTTTCAATATTAACATAATGGAAATAAAAATGCAAACCAATCTGATATCTAATTGCTAGTATCTAGTTTCTAGTTAAAATAACCTTTCTAGATAACTATAGGTTATTTCGGAAGGTAATTTAGAGGATTAAGGTAAGCATTTAATGGAGCATATGGCATGACCATATAAGTTCCGCAAGTTCGGCTCTTATATTCCTTTGGACCAAATATTTTTACTGCATCGGAAGCAATTACCGTAAAGTGTAAATGTGGCCCGGTCACATAGCCAGTTTCTCCGGATAAGCCAATCTGCTCTCCAGTTGATACTGTTTGTCCTTCTTTAACATCTATTACTGATAAATGCCCATATAAAGTAGATAGTCCATTATTGTGTTTAATTAATACCCATTTACCATAGCTCGCTTTTTTACAAGCAAGATCAGTATTACCTGTTCCCATTACTATCCCATCGCTAGCAGCCGTAACTTTAGTTCCAACTGAAGCTCCCAAGTCAATCCCATTATGACCATGACCATTATAAGCACCGGTCGCGGCAAAATCTGTGTCTCCAAAATATTGAGTGATAATATGTTTCTCCATTGGTCAAACTAATCCATTCCCTGTTGATGGTAATTTACTTTTATCTAAAATGTATTTTATTTTAGATTCATAATCATTAATCTCATCTTGTAGATCTTCTACTTTGTTTTTATTTGCTTTAATTATAGCTTGATATTCTGCTTCTTCATTTTTAGTTTCTCTTAATAGAGAATTCTGCTCATCTTGATTATCTTTTATTAAACTTTGACGACTATTTAGATCTCGTGAGAGATTATTTAATTTATTTTTCTGATCGAGATAAATATTCTTATTATCCTCTAAATCCGAGATAGCTCCGTTAATTAAAGCAATCTTTTCAGTTAAAATTCCATTAAATGAGGTTAATTTATAAGTAGTGTTTAAAAAATCACTCAAATTTCCGTCCCCTGCTTTAATTATATTTAAAAGAAAGTTATCTTTATCACCATATTCTCTTATTTCTTGTAAAGTATTAACTATTGCTTCTCGATTTTCAGAAATTATATCGTTATTATCACTAATCTTATTAACCGTAGTTAAAATATTATTTTCAGCATTTTTAATTTTGAGATTGTTGAGTGAGATTTGATTTTGTAAATCTTTCTTTTGAGATTCTAATTTTTGTATGGCCTTTTTTAAAGTATCTGCTTCGGCTTGAGTAGTGGCGACCTTATTACTATATTTATCAATCTCAGCTTGGAGATCTGCAATCTGTTGATTACGATTATCTATTTCTTTTTGAAATTGAGTTATGTCTTGGGCAGAAGCTAACTTAATAGATATTTTAAATAAAAATATTGAAAAAAAGAAAATTAATAACACCAAAAATACATTAATTGTTAATATCTTCTTACCCACCATATTAATATTATTATAACAAAATATTTATACTTTTATAATAAATTATTAATATTTATACAAAACAAAAACACCCGATAATTTATCGGGTGTTTTGCTATTCACTTTCGCCTTCGGTTCGCTGTAATTATGTAAGCGACTTTAAGCTTTCATGAATATATTTTATCCACCGTCGCCGAAGCTATGGCGGGACAAAGCAGAACTAATTGTTCTTAAACTTGATCTAAGAATATATTGCTATATTTTTAGATTTTAGAATTAGATACAGATTAGTATACATTGTAAGTAGTTAACAAAGTACCAAGTTTAGCTGTTGAAGAAGCATAATTGGTTACTCCGTCAATCACATCAGACCATTTGAAATTGGCTGCTGCACCGACTGTTACATCGTATGTCTGTGAATTTGATGATCCGTTGACAATGTCTCCATAGATATCAAAGTTTACAGATTGTCCAGCTCCAATTCTGTATCCAGAAGCGAAGGTTGTGCTAGTTGCAGAAGCTACTCCAGAAATTGTAGTAACATCTGTACCATTAGCTTTAACTACTACATTGCTTGCTGATACTGAGAAAGGAAGAACGAACATTGTTACATCTCCATGAGAATCTGCGGCAACATTAATTGTTCCGATCTTAACTCCAGTAGTTGTTCCAGAATTTACTGAAACTCCACTTGTAGTCTTCTTTACAGTAGGTAGAGAAGCTACTAAAGTCATAGTATTAGCGGCAACTGAAGGGGTAATTGTAGTCTGAGTTCCACCAGCAGTATATTTAACTGAAGTTAAAGTAATTGTGCTAGTTGATCCTGAATCTACACCTCCTTGATTAGTTTGAGTAACAGCTGAGTAAGTAATAGCTACTGGAATATTTAATCCTGAAGCACCTGAAGTAACTCCTAGATTAATTCCGTAGAAATTAGCTACACCGCTAATTACATTAGCTGTAACACCATTGATAGTTAGAGATTGAACTCCGGTACCACCAACTGTAAATCCTAAGTCATTTAGAGTTGCATTACCATTAGTTGATACTACGTTGTAAGTAGCTACAGCATTAACTGTAGATCCTCCAATTAAATATCGATTTCCAAGAGTAGAAGCAGTTACTAAAGTAGGAGTTCCAACTGAGACAGAAGCTGCTGTCATAGTAGGAGCAGTTGCTGATTGAGTATTAGTTACAGAAGAAACAGTTCCTCTGTAGCTTACAGTTGAAGAAGCAATAATAGTATATCCATTAGTAATCTCAAGAGTATCTACCCAGACTTCAATAGTCTTAGTAGTTCCAGCAGGAACAGTGTAATTTACTGAGAAATTATTAGTTCCAGTTACTGGGACAATAGTTTGTGAACCATCAGTAATTCTTAAGTTAGTATAATCTACTCCAGCTGAAGCAGTTCCACCTAAGATTACATTAATGTTAGTAACATTAATAGCCTCAGATGAACCAGCTTGTAGAGCAAATGATCCAATCTTAACTCCTGTTTGATTCTTAGAAATATTAGCTGCAGTAAATCCAGCAGTTGCTCCGTAAGCAACATTACCAGAATTAATAGACAAAGATTGTCCAGTAGCTGTAGGAACGGATATTGTGTTGTATGAATATTGTCCTTGAGCTAAGTTAGAGCTTGATGAAGCTACATCAACTCTAAGAGTACCTGAAGTAATATTTGCATTACCACTATTTACTAAGTCACCTTTAACTTCAACGACTGCTGAAGATCCAGCAGGAATAATTAAGTTAGAACCTAAGTTGAAAGTAGTGTTAGATCCAAGAGTTAATTGAACTCCGGAAGAAACAGCTGCTCCATTGACATAGACAGTAACATTATTAATCGCTGTAGTTGTAGGACTTAGAGCTACAGTAGCTGTAGCATTAAGGGTAAGATTTTGAACTTTCACATCTTCTCCATAAGCATAGAACTTATAAGAAGCTAAAGTTTGATTAACTGAGCCACCAACTACTGTTGAAGCAGCGAAGGCTGAGTTTTGTGAAATAGTTAAAGATCCACCACTAATAGTAATTGTTCCAGCTTGTCCAGATGAACCTGTGAAGGCAGCTGAAGACTTAGTAACAGTTACATTAGCTCCATATAATTGTGAATCTTGTAATGCTACATCTCCAGCATTCTCAAGAGTTACATAGAAATTTCTACTTGATCCCTTAACAATATCAGCTCTAACATCAAAAGTGTGAGAACCAGTATTAAGTGATAAAGGACTCATTGAGTAGAAAGTTACATAACCATTAGCTGAGAAAGCTGAGGCATTAGCAAATTGAACTCCATCTACATATAATTTAACATTAGCTAATGAATCTACCGGAGCAGATCCAATCATTCGGAAAGTCATAGAACCTAGATTAACAGCTCTAGTTCCAACATTAAGTGCTGAAGACCAGACTGTCGCTCCAGTTACACCTGCATTCATAGAAGTAGAAGCAGGAGTGATTGTTCCGAAATCAGCTGTAGCTAAAGTAGCTGAAGCAATTGGAAGAGCAGGACCGTTTAATCCTGAAACCATTGCCATAGAGCTACCCATAACTGTATAACCAGTTAAAGATACTCCAACTGATTGTCCTGATGAAGATCCAGCAATATCAGCTAGAACAGAGACTGTTCTTGAGCCAGATACTGCAAATATTCCAGAAGCATTGTTAAATGTGATTGTGCCGTCAGTTAAAACTGAAGCAGCATCAGTTAATCTAGCACCAGTCATAGCATCATATAAATATACATTAGATAATGTACTATTATTAGATACACCTAATCTAGATAACTTAACACTAACTACAGAACCATTACCTGTGAAGACAAAGTCAGCTAATTTAGCTCTAGCTGAACCTTGTACTAATACATTACTTGGTTGTACTGAAGAAAGTGAAACACTAACCGCTCCTGAAGTAGGATTAGTTGGGTTAGTAGGATTAGTTGGATTGGTTGGACCAGAACAACTATTCATAGCTCCTCTTGATGAAGAACCAAAGAATCCTGTTCCTTGAGCTAATCCCCAAGGTGCTAATACTGTTGCAGCATTAGCATTTTGCCAAGCAATAACGGCAGCCTTAGTTAAGCCACCGAAATATGAAGTCTCCATTCCTGGAGATCCAGCACCACTTGCAGCAATTTGAAATCCTTTAGAGTTAAGAGCTTGTTGTAAAGCTTTAACATCTGCTCCAGAAGCTCCTAGAGAAAGATTTCTTGTGAATTGATAGCAAGCTGGAGCTGATTGAGCTGAAGCAAGCATTGCTCCAGCTAAAGCACCCGCTGAGATAGCAGCTAAAGCTGCTGTCTTTAATTTGAAATTCATAAAATTTTTATAAAATTTATAATTTGTTTTGATCTTTTTATAGTGATCGAAGGATAAATATTTTCTTAAATGCTTTCGACAAGCAAAAATATTTAGTCCTCATGACTAAATCAATCGTCGTCGATTAACTTATAAAAATTTCCGTAAAAAACTTTTACTTATTAATCTGCGATTGAATATATTACATTAATTAGGGTTAATTTAATTAATAATAAACTAATAATATTTTCTAATCTGTATCTATATTCTATTGCCAACGATCAATCTAGTTTTTTGGATACCTATAATAACTTATAAATGTATCTCAAATACCAGAGGACGCCCTAACCAGAGACAGGTCGTCTAATAGATAATATAGCATAAAAATAAAGGAAATAAAATAATAGAAGTCTATATTGTGTATAAGTTAAGAAAGTTAAGACCGGGCGACCGCGAATGCGGTCGCCCGGTCTTATTCTTAAAACTTACAACTTATTAGCTTATTAACTTGTAACGACTCCATCTTTTCTCCCCTATTTTCTCAATTTTTCCATCTTCTAAAAGATTATTTATCTCTCTTTGTAGAGTTTTTAAAGAACATCCGATAATTTTTTTAGAAATATCTTTAATAGAAACCTCTACTCCTCTACTAAATACTCCTAAGATTTGCTCTTTACGATTTTGTCTATATCCTATATTTCTTTTATTTTTAGATTCACTTTTAGAATTGATTACTTTCTTAGTTGCCACCTTAAAATTTGTCTTAATGTCTTTTACAAAACTAATGTCGTTTAGATTTTCTAAATGTCGTTTATCTGTTGAATCATTACTATGATATTGTTTATTATTTTTACTATTCAAATTACGATTAGTTAAAACATCAAAAGATGTATTTGGGTTAGGAAAATTATTTTTAAAAGATTCTCTTTCTAAATTAAAAAAGAAATCTTCTTCAACTATACTTATATCTTGTTTATCAAATCTAAATTGCTCTTCTATTAAAACATGCTCTACAGATCTTAATGCTTGTATAACAATCTCGCAATTCATAGTAGAAATTAAATTAGAGTTCTTAGCTAAATTTATATATAAAATTAATAATGAAACATAATCTAAAGAATCTTTATAAAGTGAAAATAAATCTTTTGAGTTATTATAGGCGATTAAATTAATCTCCTTCAAAAGCAAGTTGCCTGTACTTCTTAATTCTAGTTTAAGGTCCTCTGTGTCGTTAAGAAATTGAGATATTAAATAAACGGCGGTAACTACCTTTTCTGTTTTCTTAGCTAATAATAAATTGAGCTCCGAATTATTTTTCATATTTACTCAATAAAATACTATACTTTTATTTAAAATAATGCAAGTTATCTAAGGATTCCAAAAATTACCTTTATACTATAAAAAGTAAGATGTCTTTTATAATTAATTTATTTACGTCTTTTATAAGTTACCAAGTTTATTGTGTCCTTTATTTTTTAAGATGCCTTATTCTTGTCGTTTATAATAATAAAATATGTCCTTTATTTTCTAAAAGACAACAGCGACTTGTCTTTTATAATTATATTTTGTTTATCTTCAACTTTGAATAAAGTATTGCTATTCAAAAATAAGTATTTTATTCAAAGAATACTTAAGTGTAATTTAATTATGTTATAATTTTTATAACTTAATTATTTAAGTGTGATTTTTATGGCTAAAACTAAAAGTATAGATACAAATGACTACGAAGCTCCATCTCTACCTTTTTCTAAAAAACCTAGAAATAGAGCGGTTAATGATGGGATTATATCTATAGTACTATTTCTAATTGGTATATTCATCTTACTAGCTGCTTTTGATGCTGCTGGCAATGCTGGAAAAATATTCTTTGGGCTTTTAGCGAAAATATTTGGGTTCATTGCTTACTTTGTATGGATAGTATTTTTTATATTAGGGTATAGATACTGAGTAAAAGATAAATATAAATATAATTTTGGTACATTATCTATCTTAAATGTAATCCTAATGATTTTTTCTCTAACTACTTTTACGGCCTCTCTAAATATTAATTTTTCAGGAATAATTGGTAAAATAATAAATCATTTTCTTAAAAATGCTTTTGGAAATATTTTACCTAGTATTATTTCTTTAGCAGTGTTTTTGATTTCTTTTATCATTCTTTATGAAGACAAACCAAAGCTAAAAATTAAAACTGAAAAAGTAGATAAATTTAATAACTATGTATCAAACACTGCGACAATAGCTAGTAAAACTTCTAAAAATACTTTCATTAGAATTTGGAAATTTATACTTTCTTTATTTACTTTTAAGAAAATAAATAATCGAGTTGATTTGGAAGAGGATATAGTTGATGGAGACTTTAAAAACAATCACAGTCTACATTCTGAATTAATGTCAAATATTTATCAGGAAAAAGATTCTTCAACCACTTCAATATCTAATGCGGATTATCAAATCCAAAATGTAAATTCTACTTCAGCAGATATTAATAAAGTCAATCTTAAAAAAGAATCTCCACAAGAGTTAGCTAAATTTGAAGAAAAAGTTGCGAAAAGTATTGAAGCTGAAACCAAGCCTGTAACAATAGAGGAAAAATTTACTCCGCCTGATCTTATTCTTTTAAATGAAGATACCGGAAAGTCTTCAGCTGGAGATTCTAAATTCAAAATGAATGTCATCCAAAAAGTCTTAAATCAATTTAATATTCCGGTAGAAATGGGAGAAGTAACTGTTGGACCATCTGTAACTCAATTTACTCTTAAACCAGCTCAGGGAGTTAATGTTAGAAAAATTCTGACCTTAAAAGATAACTTACAAATGGCTTTATCAGCAACCAATATGCACATTGAAGCTCCAATTCCTGGGAAACCTTTTATTGGAGTAGAAATACCAAATGAAAAGAAAACTCGCCTTGGATTAAGAAGTTTGCTTGGGATAGAAGAATTCCAAAATGGTCCAGCCCTATCCTTAGCAATTGGAAAAGATATAATTGGAAAACCAATCATCTCCAATCTAGCTAAGATGCCGCATCTCCTAGTCGCTGGAGCGACTGGTACTGGAAAGTCAGTGACTTTACACAATCTAATCCTGTCTCTTTTATATAAAAATTCTCCATATGATCTCAAATTGATTATTCTAGATCCAAAAAGAGTCGAGTTTAATGCTTACAACTCTCTACCGCATCTTTATACTCCTATAATTAAAGATGCTAAAACTGCTATTAAAACTCTAAATTGGGCTATACAAGAAATGGATAGAAGATACGATGTACTTGGTGAATATGGTATGCCTAATTTAATAGATTACAATCAAAAAGTATTTAACCCTGCCTATGAAAAAGCCAAAAAGAAATCAGATGATGGTGACATAGTCACTAATCTTCCTCCTAAAATGCCTTATGTAGTGATTGTCTTTGATGAGTTTAATGACTTTATGCTTTCTTATCCTAAAGAAATAACTCCGATTATTACTTCTTTAACTCAAAAAGCTAGAGCAGCTGGAATTCACTTGATATTAACTACTCAAAGACCAGATGTTAAAGTTATTACCGGAACAATTAAGGCTAATATTCCTTCTCGTATTGCTTTAAAAACTACTTCTCAAATAGATTCTCGAACTATTTTAGATCAAGCTGGAGCGGAAGATTTACTAGGTAATGGAGATATGCTTTATATGAATGGTTCAAAAATTACCAGAGTCCAAGCTCCATTTGTTTCTTCTGAAGAAATAACTTCAGTAATTAAAGACATTAAGAAAAAATATGATGATTTCTTACCTGATAATATAGATTTAAAAAGTATTAAAACTAATTCTTTAACTAATGGCTATAAAGAATTAGATAATCAAAGAGATAGTGAGGAGGAGCCGACTGAAGATGAAGATTATATGTCAGCTAGAGATTATGTTATCTCAACTGGTAAAGCTTCCACTAGTGCCTTACAAACCGCTTTCCGTTGAGGATATAATAAAGCCGCTCGGATTATGAATGATTTAGAGAAATATGGAGTTATAAGTTCTAACACTAATGGTAGATATAGAGAAGTATTGTTTGGTAAAAATTCTGAAAGTGAAGTCGAAAAATTAGAAGAAGAATTAGCTAATATGGAAAATACTAATAATAATGAGAGCGGTGACAGTAATTAAAAATAAAAATGAGAAATAATATTAATAAATTTGATAAAAAAGATTATATTAAAATCAAAAATAATTTTAGATTAAAACTTAAAAAGTTATTTTTTTTTGGATTTTTATCATTAATAATTATTTATTTAATTTTTAGTCTCTATAATTATATAATTGGTCCATTAATAATCATAAATTCTCCAAAACCCTATCAAATAATAAATACTAAGACTTTTGAATTGATAGGACAAGTAAAGAATTCTAAAAGTATTTACATTAACGGTCGAGAAATACAAATAACTGAAAATGGAAATTTTGAAGAAACTCAAATTACTAAATCTCCTTACACTATTATTACAATCAAAGCTGTAGATAGATATGGAAAAGCTACTCAAAAAATCTTAACTTATGGAGTTAGTCAAGATATTAATTAAAAAATACAATGTTCAGAATATGCTATAATTTAATTATAAAAAAATAAAATTATGGCAGTAAAAAAGAAAGTAGCAAAAGCTAAGAAAACAATCGGAGAGAAAATTGAAGGTAAAAAAGTTAATGCAGATGAGTTATTAAAAGAAATACAACAAAAATTCGGTGAAGGAGCTATTATGAAGCTTGGAGAAACCCCAAAAGTTGATATTGGAGTAATCGGAACTGGATCAATTGGATTAGATTATGCCTTAGGTGTTGGTGGACTTCCTCGAGGAAGAATTGTTGAAATCTACGGACCAGAGTCCTCTGGAAAAACTACTTTGACACTTCATGTAATTGCTGAGGCACAGAAAATGGGAGGAACTTGTGCTTTTATTGATGCTGAACATGCTATGGATCCAGAATATGCTAAGAAGCTTGGCATCAATATTAATGAATTATTAATTTCTCAACCAGATAATGGTGAGCAAGCTCTCGATATTGCAGAAACTTTAGTTAGATCTGGAAAAATTGATGTCTTAATTATTGATTCAGTTGCTGCCTTAACTCCACAAGCAGAAATCGAAGGAGATATGTCCCAAGCTCATGTTGGTAGACAAGCAAGACTCATGTCCCAAGCTTTAAGAAAATTAACTTCTATTGCCCACAAGTCAAAGACAGTAATTATATTTATCAATCAGATAAGAATGCAAATTGGAATAATGTTCGGTAATCCTGAAACAACTCCAGGAGGAAAGGCATTAAAGTTTTATGCTTCGGTCCGCTTAGACATTCGTAAGATCGCTCAGATTAAGAAAGGAGACGAGGTGCTTGGGGCTAGAACTCGAGTAAAAGTAGTTAAAAATAAAGTGGCTGCTCCATTTAAACAAACTGAGTTCGATATTATGTATGGAGAAGGTATTTCTCATGAAGGAGAGTTACTAGCTCTTGGAGAGAAATTTAAGATAATAAATAAAAGCGGATCTAGTTATACTTTTGGAGAGGAAAAGTTAGGACGAGGTTATGATGCTGCTAGAAGCTATCTAAAAGAAAATCCTAAAGTAACTAAAGAAATTGAAAAACAAATCAGAAAAGCACTGGTTAGTGGTGGCTTAGAATTCACTCCCGAAAAACACGAAACTGAAGAAGACGAAGCTCCGGAAGAATAATTTTTATCTTTAATTTACTCTATTTTAATAATTTCTATTTTTTATTCTCTTTTAAAATACTCTTGTAAAATAAGAGTATTTTTTGTTTTCTAAGAAGAATTTGCTATTTTTAATTAAAATTACTTGACAAATAAGTTTGGTTATGTTAAGATATTAATAGTTCAGAGTTAGGGCCCGCATCATGATGCTTGGCCTTTCGAACAATGATTAACCGGTTAACCGGTAAGTCGGTACCTCAGAAAGATTCAATCTTTTTGTGAGCCAGTGCCGACAAATATTAGATTTTTTTTAACTTAACCCCCCAAGTAATACTTGGGGGTTCGTATTTGTATAATTCCCCTATCTGTGTTATATTTTCTTAATCTAATTAACCCAAAGATCAATAATGTTTATTTACTTAACGAATATTTAGATTTTTGCAATTAGAAAAATAAAAAAATGACTAATAATAAAGATATAGTATTAAATAAAAATACTGAATTAATATTGAATAATATTAAAAATATTAAAGATGGAGACACTATAGAAGGTCCAGTCTTAGCAATTACTAAGAATGCTGTTTATGTTGATCTTGGTAATAATGGTACTGGAAGAATATATGGAATTGAGTATATTCATGCTAAAGACTTAATTAAAAGAATTAATATTGGAGACTTGATCTCAGCTAAAGTACTTATGGCTTTAGATAAAGACGGATATATTGATTTATCACTACAAGAAGCAAGATTCGCTTTGATCTGGACTGAAGCTGAACAAGCTTTGAAAGAAAAAAGAAATATGAGTCTAGTTGTCAAAGATGCTAATAAAGGAGGATTAATCTTAGAGTGAAATAATTTAAATGGATTTTTACCTTCGTCTCAATTGAAAGGAGAAAATTATCCTAAAGTTACCGATGGAAACAAAGATCAAATCTTATCTGAACTTAAAAAATTAATTGGAGAAAGAGTTTCTGTGAATATTATTGCGGTAATTCCAAAAGAAGGTAAATTAATCTTCTCTGAAGCTAGTGATGACTTAGCTAAAGCTGCAAAAGGAGAAAAAAATGAAAAAGTAAAAGAAGCTACTAAGAATAATAAGACTCTGGCAAAAATTATCTCTAACTACAATCTAGGAGATAAGTTAGATGGAGTTGTAACTGGTATAGTTGACTTTGGAATCTTTGTAAAAATTGATAATGAGGTAGAAGGATTAATCCATAAAAGTGAAATTGATTGGGGCTTAGTTGAGAATACTAAAGACTATGCTAAGATTGGTGATAATGTTAAAGTTGAAGTAATTGAGATTAAAGATGGTAAGATTTCTCTATCAATGAAGAAATTAAAACCTAATCCATGATTAAATGCTTCTAAGAAGTACAAGAAAGGTGATGCTGTCGATGGAGTGGTAATCAGATTTAATAAGCATGGGGCTCTAGTCTCGGTTGAAGAAGGGGTTGCTGGGTTAATTCATATCTCTGATTTTGAAAATGAAGCTAAGATGAAAGAAGCTCTATCCCTCGGTAAAGTTTATAAATTTGAGATTAATTTATTCGATGGTAAAGATGAGAAAATGACTTTAACTTTAAAGAAGTAATTTTAATTAATATATTTTAAAATAAAAACTACTAATTGCTAGTAGTTTTTATTTTAAAATTATATCTTTCAAATAGAAAAGTATCTTTTCTTTCATCTCTTTACTCTCTAAAATTTTTAACTCCCCTTTAGTAAAATTCTTTAAAACATAATCTCGCACCACTTTACCATGTGGTGGAATTACTCCACCCACTCCAGTCCCCTCCTTAGCAATTCCAATTCGAAGTCGGTAGAAATCTTTGCTACCGAAACTATCAATAATATCTTTCAAACCATTGTGTCCTCCAGCACTTTTATTATTTGAAAGTCTAACTTTCCCAATTGGAAAATCTTTATCATCGTACATAACGATTAAATTCTCTAAATCAAAATTCTTATTTTTAATAAACTTTTTTAAAGTTTTCCCCGAATCATTCATAAATTCATTCTTAGATATAAAAACTTCTATTTGATTATCTTTTAAAAATTTTGAAAAAGCATTGTCTTCTAGAAGATAATTAATTAAGATCCTACCAGCATTATGGCGAGTTAGACTGTACTTTTCTCCCGGATTGCCAAGAGCATAAATCAAATATTTCATAAATATATTATAACAAAATATTTTTCAAAATATAAAATTTGGTAAAGTCTAAATCTCTATGCTATAATCAAATTACTTTATTATGGATAGTTTATTAAATTCTATAAATAATCTATTTCAAGATACTACTAGTAGTATCTATAGTCTCCTATTAACTGCAGTTGTCTTTTTCTTCTTATTAATTTTATTTATATCTATATTCTCTAAAAAAACTAAAAAAACTTTAATCAGATATAAAATCTTAGAAGATAAAGAATCTCCGGCTAAATTATTTCTTCTAATAATCTCAATTATAGTTATAGTTAAATTAATTCAATCTTATATCATTCAACCATTCTTAGTAGATGGTGGGTCTATGTTACCAACCTTACAGACTGGAGAATTATTAATTATAGATAAATTAGGATTTGATATAAATAATTTACATCGTGGAGATGTAATTGTCTTCCGTCATGTTAAGCCAGATAAATATAATGGAAAATTTTTTATTAAGAGACTGATTGGATTGCCAGGAGATACTGTCGTAGTTCAAAATGGCATAACCACTATTTATAATAAAGATAACCCTAATGGTATGATCTTGGATGAAAGCTTTGTAAAATACAAAGATAATGTTAATGATTTTCGAATAACTTTAGGAGAAGATGAATATGTGGCTTTTGGAGATAACCGAGCTGAGAGTTATGACTCTCGTAGTTGAGGGGTAATTTATAAAAAAGACATTGCTGGAAAAGCAGTCTTCCGATTATATCCATTTAATTTAATTGGCAGTAATCCAGGTGAAGTGCCAATTAAATTTATAAGTAAATAGTTTTAAATTTATGATTAAAAAAGAAAAAGTCAAAATTAAATTAAAAGAACCAATAACTTCTTTAAAAGGTATGCATGATATTCTAGAGGAAGAATACTATCAATTCCAAGGCATGTATGAAAAAGCTCAAGAAGTAGCTGTCTATTATGGATTTAAACCAATTGAAACTCCGGCTTTAGAAAAAGAAGAAGTTTTTATTCGTGGAGTTGGAGCTAATTCTGACATAATAGAAAAAGAAATGTATAATTTTAGAACTAAAGGAGGAGAGAGAGTTATTTTAAGACCAGAATACACTTCATCTATTATGCGAAGTTATATAGAGCACGGCATGAATAATCTTCCTCAACCGATATCTTTTTATAGTTATGGGAAGCTTTGGCGACATGATAATCCACAAAAAGGAAGATTAAGAGAGTTTAGACAATTTAATTTAGAAATATTAGGAACTGATAAATCAATTGCTGATGCTTTAATTATCAGGACAGCTTACACCATATTAAAAGAATACGGATTTAAAGAATTAATTATTGATATTAATAGTATGGGTGATAAGAATGATAGAGCTACTTTTATTAGAGAATTAACTAATTATTATAAAAAACATCTCAGTAAGCTCTGTTCAACTTGTCAAAATAGATTTTCTAATAACCCGCTCAAACTTTTGGATTGTAAAGAAGAAAATTGTCAAAAATATAAAGAATTAGCTCCAGCCCCAGTAAATTTTCTAGGGACTGATTCTAAGAAACATTTTAGAGAAGTTCTCCAATATTTAGAAGAGATGGGTATTGAATATAGAATTAATAATACTTTAGTCCGAGGGCTTGATTATTACACTCATACAGTTTTTGAGATTATAAAAGTAGAAAAAGAACTTGATGAAAATGGTAAAGAGATAACTGATGGTAAAGAAAGAAATATAACCATTACTGGTGGTGGTAGATACAATTATCTTTCTCAAGAACTAGGATCTAAAAAAGATATTCCTGGAGTTGGAGTAGCGATTGGTTTAGATAGATTATTATTATTCAAAGATTGTAAAGATTTACATCCTAAAATAATTAAAAAACCTAAAATATATTTCTTACAACTAGGGTTTGAGGCAAAGCTTAAATCTTTAACTATTCTAGAAATATTAAGAGAAAATAAAATATCAGTTTATCAAACTTTATCCAAAGAATCCTTATCTACACAACTATCTAACGCTGCTAAAACCGAAGTCCCCTATTGTATTATTTTTGGACAAAAAGAAGCTTTAGAAAATATCGTTATAGTTCGAGATATGCAAACTCATTCTCAAAAAATAATAAAGATCGAAGATCTCTCTGATTATCTTAAAAAGTTGAAGTAAATATTAACTTGACACACTTATAATAATTTATTATAGTAATATCAATAGGATGTTCTTTTATATTTATTAATCATAAAAAAAATACAAATGCAAAATCTCAAAAGAGACTTCTTGAAAAGACTCAATTCTCTTAAAGAAGAGAAGGCTAATACTTATCTTTCTGTAAAAGGTCTTTCTAAAAATGATCTAAAGTTAATCTCTAAAGATGAGGAGAAGTTAATGAATTTGTGGAGGGAGACTCCTGAGGAATTATGTTCTCCCATAATTAAAAGAATGAGGATCAACAACAAAGAAAAATTAATTAAATATGCCAAAAATGAGAAGAAGTTGATGAATTTGTTGAGGAATACTACTGAAGAACTCCGCCCTCCTATAATTAAAACCATTCTTAAATTGATCTCTAAAGATGAGGAAAAGTTGATGAATTTGTGGAGGAAGACTCCTAACGAACTCCGTCCTCCTATAATTAAGACCGTTCTTAAATTGATCTCTAAAGATGAGGAGAAGTTAATGAATTTGTGGAGGGAGACTCCTAACGAACTCTGCCCTCCTATAATTAAAACCATTCTTAAATTGATCTCTAAAGATGAGGAGAAGTTGATGAATTTGTGGAGGAATACCTCTGACGAACTCTGCCCTCCTATAATTAAGGCCATTCTTAAATTGATCTCTAAAGATGAGGAGAAGTTAATGAATTTGTGGGGGGAGACTCCTAACGAACTCTGCCCTCCTATCACTGAGAAGATTGTGGAATTATTAATGAGCTATGATGATAATAAATTCAAAATGGCCGTTGAAAAAATTGATGCGAATATTTTAAAAGCTATTGTCTAAATTATAAAATCTGTAAGTGGTCTTGAAAGACCACTTTTATTTTTACTTAAATCGAAGATCTCTCTGATTATCTTAAAAAGTTGAAGTAAATTTAATTTTGTGTTAATATATTTAAATTAATTTATATGGTCAATACAAATATTAAAGTTCATAAAAAGGAAAAAGACAATGCGATGTCACTATTACATAAATTTTCTAAAAAAGTTCAAGAAAGTGGTGTTTTACCTAAGGTAAGAAGCAAAAGATATAATGAAAGAGATATGTCTAAAGCTAAAATTAAAAAAGGTAAATTAAAAAAATTAGTCTCAGCTAATCGATATTCTGAATTAAGGAGACTTGGAAAATTAGTAAAAAAGTCTAAATAAATGCGAGCAGAAAAAAAGAATCTTGTTATTTCTAAAACTGGTAAGCCAATTGATAAAAAAATACAGATATCTATTTCAAAAATTAAAAATGAAATTTTAAAAGATGAATATATTTTAGAAATTAATTTTATCACTCCAAAAGTTTCTCAAAAGTTAAACATTAAATACAGAAACAAACATTATATTCCAAATATTTTGTCTTTCCCTCTTTCTAAAACAGAGGGGCAAATATTTCTTTGTCCATCAGTTATTAAAAAAGAAGCTAAGGGCTTTAATTTATCCTGTGATAATTTTCTTATATTATTAATTACTCACGGTTGCTTACATTTAAAAGGAATGGAACACGGCAAAAAAATGGAAACTCTTGAAAATGAAATCTCTAAAAAATATATGTTAAAATAATCAAATGAGTAAAGATAAATCTCATTTAATAATTGGAGTAGATCTTGGAAGCAATACTATAAAAATGTGTGCTGTTCTACATTCAGAATATGAAGAAGAGACACCTAGAGTCTTAGGTATTGTCGAAGCTGAAACTGAATCTATCTATAAAGGAGACATTATTGATGAAAATAATTTAATAAAAGATATAGAAAAAGTCTTCAATAAATTTCCAGATAAAATATTTAATAAAAAATCACCTCTTTTTATAATAGGATTAAATGCTGATGGTATTTCAAGTATTTCTAATAGTAGTCATATCTTAAATAGTAATATAAATAAAGAAGTTACTATCAATGACTTAAATCGGCTGGAAAAAGAAGCCTCGATACCCGTGGCTATGATTAAAAATAAAAAAATAATCTCAACTATACCCTTGAGATACAAATTAGATCAGAACGAAATCCAAGGTAATCCTTTAGGTTTAATCAGTAAAAAAATCGAAGGTAAATTTTTATTTATCTATTCCCCTTCAAATTACATTGATAAGATTGAAAATATCTTTAATACTCTTAAATTAAAAATCGAAAACTTAGAGATCGGTATTATTGCTGAGAGCATTCCACTTTTAAATAGACGGCAAAAAAATGCTGGGACAGCCTTAATTAATTTAGGTTATTCTACTACTAGTATTTTAGTCTTTGAAAATGGAAAGCTAATTTTTGCCTCAGTATTGGGCTTTGGTAGTGATGACATAACCAAAGATATTGCTTTAGGGCTACAAATATCTTTAGAGGAAGCTGAAAATATTAAATTAGATCAAACTTTATATTCTTATTCTAAAAGAAAGCTTGAAGATATAATTGAAGCTAGAATTGAGTATATCTGTGAAAAAATAAATCAAGAGTTAGAAAAAATAAATCGTAAAGAATTATTACCCGGTGGAATAGTTTTGTCTGGAGGTGGGAGTAAATTAAACGATATAGATTCTCTTTTTAAAAAGTATCTTAAATTACCGATTAAACTATCAGAAAAAGAAATTGCAGAATTTTCTAATCAGCAAATTCAAGATCCAACTTATGCTAGAGTATATGGTCTTACTTTTCTAACTCATACTATGAACCATAATTATCATCTAGATAAATATGTTAAAAACTTTTTTAGAAAAATTTTAAATTTCTTTAAAAAATTATCTCCTTAAAATAATATTAGAACATAAAAGATAATTTTCGCAATACTTTGCATTTTTAAATCTCCTTTGTTATACTTTTTTTACTAATAAAGAATATAAAGATATGGCTAAAGTATTACCAGAAATTCAAAGTTTTGCACGAATAAAAGTGATTGGGGTTGGTGGCTCTGGAAAAGGAGCAATTAATCATATGATTACTTCCAATCTAAAAGGGATTGATTTTATAGCTATGAATACTGATACTCAAGATCTTCATAATTGTTTAGCTACTAAAAAAATTCATCTTGGAAAGAATTTAACTAAAGGCCTCGGAGCTGGTATGGATCCTGAGATCGGTAGAAGAAGTGCTGAAGAAACTAAAGAAGAAATCCAAGATGCCGTGAAAGGTGCTGACATTGTTTTTATCGCTTGTGGAATGGGTGGTGGAACAGCAACGGGTGCTGCTCCAATTATTGCTAAAGCGGCAAAAGAAGAAGGAATCTTAACTGTAGCGATTGTTACTAAACCATTTTTCTTTGAGGGGCAAAAAAGATCTTCTATAGCTGAAGCTGGTCTTGCTGAACTTGAGAAAGAGGTTGATGCTTTAATTGTAATTCCTAACGATAGATTGCTCTCAATTATTGATAGAAATATGTCTGTAAAAGATTCTTTTAAAATGGTAGATGAGGTTCTGAAACAAGCCGTAGATGGTATTGCTGATATTATTAAGACTCCAGGAACAGTTAATTTGGATTTCGCAGATATAAAAAGAGTATTGAAAGATTCTGGAACTGCCTTGATTGGTATTGGAACTGCCAGTGGTGAAAATAGAGCCGTTGAAGCAGCTAAAAATGCTATTTCTTCTCCTCTTTTAGATGTTTCAATTATTGGTGCGAAAGGACTTTTGTATGCGATATATGGTGGAGAAAATCTCCCAATGCTTGAAGTAACTGAAGCCGCTAAGATTATTACTGAGTCTGTCGATAAAGATGCGACTATTATATTCGGAATTATTAATGATAATGATACTTTAAGAAAAGACGAGATTAAAGTAGTAGTGATTGCTACTAAATTTCCAGCCAATTATCGACCTTCTAAAAATATACAACCGATTCTTGCTGGTATTGAAAAAGATATAAGTGAAAAACAACAAAAATTAAAAGTTAAAGAAGAGTTAATTGAAGACGATGAGGAACGTGACTTAAATTCAAAAGAAAATAAAAAAAATATAAATTCTAATTCTCATCTATATAAAAACAAAAAAAATGAATTGGCTATTTCTGATGAAGAAGAAAAAATTTCCTTCAATAATTCAAAAGATCTAGATGAGGACGATCTATTAGATATAAAAAGAAACTTAAAATCTAATAGAGAGGGCTTAAATAATGTTTTGTTAGAAAGACAAGAAGAGGACGAAGAAGATTGGAATATGTTTCCGCCATTTCTAAGAAGGAAAAAGAAGTAAATTAGATACGATAAAAACCTCTTAAAATAAGAGGTTTTTATTTTATTTATTATAAGGTATAATAAGTTGATATGGAAAATAATACTAAAAATATTTATGATTTAATTATTGTCGGCGGTGGACCAGCTGGGGCGGCGGCGGCGGTTTATGCAGCTCGTAAAAGACTTAAGAGTCTTTTAATCTTAAAAGAGTGAGGTGGGCAATCTGTGACTAGTAGCGAAATACAGAATTGGCTTGGGACTATACAGATTACTGGGGAAGAATTAGCGAAAACTTTTAAATCTCATGTTGAAGCTTATGCTAATCCATCTTTAGAGATTAAGGTTGGAAATCTAGTTAATTCTATAGAAATTATTAATGAAAATTATGAAAATCTAAAAGAATTAATTAAAGTTAATTTAGAAAATGGTGAAAATTATTTAGCAAAATCAATCTTAATTGCTACTGGTAGTAATCGTAAAGAGTTAAATATCCCATCAGCGAAACAATTTGAAAATAAAGGCCTAACTTATTGTGCCTCTTGTGATGGGCCAATGTTTTCTGATATGGATGTGGTAGTAATTGGTGGAGGTAATGCTGGCTATGAATCAGCTTCACAATTACTAGCTTATTGTAAAAGTGTAACTTTACTGGCTCGTAGCGAGCCGAAAGCTGAGGAGATTATGCAAGAAACTTTATCTAAAAATCCTAAATTTAAACTTATTCCTAATACGATCATTAAAGAGATAAGGGGTGATAATTTTGTCTCTGGTATCGTTTATGAAGATAAAAATACTGAAGAGAGTAAAGAATTAGCAATTAATGGAATATTTGTAGAAATCGGTCAAACTCCTAATACTGATTTTGTAAAAAATATTGTTGAATTAGACGAACATAAGAAAATTAAAATTGATCCTTGGACTAATCGAGCGAGTTCTAAACATCTGATCTGGGCAGCTGGAGATGCGACTAATATCCTTTATCAACAAAATAACATTGCAGCTGGTGAGGCAGTTAAGGCTCTCGAAGATATTTATAAAACCCTCCATACTCTATAAAAATAAACATGGCCTCAACTTTAGATTTCTTGGATTATATCTTAGATCAGATTACAGATATAGATATAATAAGAACTCGGAAAATGTTTGGAGAATATTCTCTATATTATGATAATAGAGTTGTAGCTTTGATATGTGACAATCAATTTTATTTGAAAAACACTAAAAAAGGACAAGAGTT
The DNA here is from genome assembly GCA_964635125.1 of uncultured Candidatus Saccharibacteria bacterium. Classification (GTDB taxonomy): domain Bacteria; phylum Patescibacteriota; class Minisyncoccia; order Phycocordibacterales; family UBA5272; genus UBA5272. The sequence goes on from CAZWMQ010000002.1 coordinate 92,089, forward strand.
AATTGGTAAAGATAATCTCAGACTCGCCTCACCTTTTCCAAAAGCTAAAGATTGGATATTATTAGATGAAGAAATTGAAAATAGAGAATTATTCAATGAATTGCTATTAATAACTAGAGGTGAATTATAGCTTTTTTAGAAGTGGTATAATTATAATGTTATATTAATAACAATATAATAGTAATAAAAAATATGAATATATTATTAAATTTAGTTTTTGGGGCGGTTGGTGGAAATATTTTAGGTAAAGTTATCAAATCACAAAACCTTGGCTTTGTCTGGAATACAATCCTAGGTTTAATTGGAGGATTTATTTTAAAAGGAGTTAGTGAAAATCTAATGGGTGGAACTCTAGGTAGTATTTTAGGAGCAGCTATCGCTGGTGCTTTAATGCTTTTTGTGATAAATCTTCTCAAAAAATTATTCTCTTCCAAAAAAGAATAATCTTTTACAAATGGGTAAAAAATAAAAAACCTTTAAATATTATTTGAAGGTTTTTATTTTGCGAAAATGCTTAAAATGTGTTAAAATCATAAAAGCTTAAAATCTATCGAGATTGAGCTATTGATTTGTTTTTTATATAAAAGATCTTTGGTCTATAATCTAAAATATTAGAATTATAAAATAAATTTAAACCTCTTGTAGCTTGAAACTTGCTACTTGAGTCTTGAACGGCCTTATCGTCTAATGGTTAGGACAGCAGGTTTTCATCCTGCAAATCGGAGTTCGATTCTCCGTAAGGTCACCTTATATTTTATTCCTCCCCCACCAAATCCCTCAACACTTCCTCTGGGACTTCTTTTAATTTGTTTCGTAAATTGTTTCTTTTTTCTTCCTCTATCTTAATCTTATCTTGCTTAATATCTTCAACACTCTCTTTAATATTTTCAGTCTCTTGTCTCATCTCTACTTGATTATCTTTAATCTTTTTCTCCAATTCCTGATTATCTTCTTTTAAACTTTTAACCTTTCCATCTTCAATCTTAATAGCTTTAGCTAAAGCATCTTTTAAAGATTGATGATTAGCTTCGGACTCAACTCTTTGTTTCTCAACCCCTTTTCTTAATTTAGATAATTCAACTTCGACAATGTCGTTTTTCTTATCATTATAATCCCTCTTAGAACGAGCCCGTTTATTCCTAAAATCATTATAACTTACTTCTTTACTCTCATTTAACTCTTGATTATTATTTTCATTTCGACTATATTCGTAATTTTTATTTAGAGAATTATGGATATTATTATTTTGAATTATAGTCTTAGAATTATTTTGATAATTCTGATTAGTTTTATTGAAATTATTCTTCTCAAATTGATAGTTAATCTTAGCGGGAGCATTTTGTTTTTCTAATTCTTCAATCTCTTCAATATGTTTAGTCTTTGGAACTGGTAAGAACCATTCTCTGATCTCTTCTTCCACGGCTTCCTTAGTCTTACTATAGTGATCTCTAGTATACTGAATAATATCATTAGCATATGTAATATCGCCTTTCTCAATTGGTGGGAGAGCTTTAGCTGAGAATGGTTTAGAGCCAACATTATCAATCATTAATCTCAGATAAATCTGATAAGCAGATAAATTCACAATATCATCAGCAGTAAAAACTGGAGCGAACTCTTTCTCAAATACCTCAGCATCATGAGCTCCAATTCTAAAAGTGATCATTGTTCCAACATTACCAAATACTGCCGACTTAACTTCCTCAGTCATCTGATCAATATATTGATGAGCAACGGTTAGAGCTAAATTATATTTTCTAGCTTCAGACAAAATATCGGCAAAGCTTTCGTTAGCGAAATTCTGAAACTCATCTACATAGAAAAAGAATGGTGGTAAAGTAGATAAATTATCATTCCCGGCATCGGCTCTAGACATAGCTGCTAAATATATTTTCGTAATTAATAATGATCCTAAAAGATTAGCATTACCTTCCCCGACTTTCCCCTTTGATAAATTCACTATTAGTATTTTCCGATTATCCATTATCTCTCGTATATCAAAACTAGTTTTCTTCTGCCCGATAATATTACGAATTAATGGATTAGATGTATATTGGCCGATCTTATTCTGTATCGCAGGGGCGGCTTCTTGTTGATATTTCTCACCGGCTTTAGCAAATTCTTCTAGCCAAAATGACTTTACTGATGGATCTTTTAAATTAGAAATCATCTTACGACGATAATCTTTATCACTTAACATACGATTAATTCCCATTAAAGTTTCGTCATCGTTTTCAAGTAAAGTTAAAATAATATTATTTAAAATATATTGCATTCTATCGGAAAACTTATCCTCACCGAATACTTTCTTAAAGGCCGCCATTAATCCATTAGCTACCAAATGTCGCTTATTAATATCGACTTTCTCTAAGACATTCAAAGCTAAGGGATGCTCCGTATCAAATGGAGCAAAGTAAATCACATCTTTAATCCTATGTTCTGGGACAAAGTCTAATAATTTCTCAGCAGTTCCACCATGCGGATCTAAAAAAGCTAAACCTTCGCCATTCTGTATGTCTTGAATAGCCATATTCTCAAGTAAAGTTGATTTACCCATACCGCTTTTACCAATAATATAAGTGTGTCGTGTTCTATCTTTAGACTTAATACCAAATTTCACCATCTTATTGCGATAGTCAATATTTCCAAGATAAGTTATGCGATTAGGATCGTTCAAATCTATATCATCCATGACTACATTATATCATTAATTATTTCTATAAATTTAGACCAGAATTGATACTCCTTTTAATTTATTAAAATTATCTTTATTAAAATTAGACCCTCTTATATATTCAACTACTTCTTTCACTCCAAATCTATAAGCTAAAATTACATAATCTGCTCCCTCTCTATATAACAATCTTGCTTGTTTCTCTTGATAAGCAATGCTTATAAATATTTTATTTTTAACTTCTTCATTAATCTGTCTTTTATAAAAATGTAAAAGATTTAAATTGACTTCAAAATATGGAATGGTGGAAATAATAATCTTACTTCTTAAAATATGGTTATCTTCTAAGAAAGCAATGTTCTCAGCATCACCAACTATAGCTACCCCTCCATCTTGATTAGCTTTTTCAACTGCCTTATTATCAATATCGATTATTAAAGTGTGGTAATTATTTTCTAATGATAATTTTAGAAAATCCGAGCTGACTTTATCGTAACCAAATATCACCATATCTCACTCCACGCCCTCTTCATTGAAGAATTCTTTTTTAATTTTTCTAATTTCTAATAATTTAAGAAATGGCTTAATAAATTTATAAATCCTCTCACTATATAACAATAAATAAGATGAAAAGCAAATTGAAACCAACATTATAATTAAGACTACTGCAAAAACTTGATTGTTAATAAAATTATAATTTTTAGCAATCACTAAAACCACTAATGAAAATTCTGAGACTTGTCCCATCGATAACCCTGTATAGAAACTAGTCCTAGTTCGATAACCTAATAAATTCATAATCATAAAAAGAATAATTGGATGAAAAATAATCACAAATATACTTAGAACTATAATTAAATTCCCTGAACCACTTAAACTGAAAAACTGGGCTTGGAACCCTAACAATATAAAAAATATTATAATGAAGAAATCTCGAATTGGTTTAAATCTTGAAGCAATATCTTTAGCGAAATTTAAATTCGACAAAATTATTCCAGCCAGTAAGGCCCCAATCTCAAGTGAAAATCCAAACACTTCAAATAGATAGGCATATAGAAATGAAAATGACAAAGAAAATAACAAAAGCAATTCTTGAGATCGTGAAAATAATTTCGACATCCTTGGTAATATCCATTTACTTAATACTATATAAATTACGATTAAAACAATTATCTTAATTCCAAAACTTTTTAGTAGAGACAAGGTTCCGTCTCCACCAATAGCGGAAATATGCTTAATTGATAAAATAATCAATAAGATTGCCGCAAAAAAGTCCTGAACTAATAAGACACCAAGCGACATCTTAGCATATAACCTCTCAATATCTCCTTTATCAGTGATGATTTTTAAAACAATAATAGTCGAAGATAAAGTTATGGCTGAGGACACTAACAAAGAAGTAGTCAAATTAAAATTAAATCCAAAATATATAATAATAAATCCAATCACTGTAGTAATAATAATCTGAGACAATCCTAATAATAAACTCTTACCACCTTCTTCTTTAATCGTCTTTGGATTTAAATTTAAACCAATAATAAATAATAAAGCCACAATTCCAATCTTAGAAAATAATTCTAAGTTCGTAGTGTCAGTCATTAAATTAAGAAAATACGGCCCAATTAATATTCCAACTAAGATATAACCCAATACTAATGGTAATCTAAAATAATTCACAATTAAAGCGATAATACAAGTAAAAGTTAGTAAAAAAGCTAAATTAGCAAAAATATCCATAAATACAGTATTTTATATATATTATATTTTAACATGCTTTTAGGGCTATTTTGAAAGAATTAGAATATCTATATGCCCTTTTAAATTAAACCTCTTAAAATAAGAAAGAATTTGACTTAACTTATTATATTTGTTATAATATAATAAGTAAATAAAATTCTTAATATAAAAATTTCAAAAATGAAAAAATTTAAAATTGAAAGGTTTGTTAAAGACCTTTCAAATCATTTTCAGAATATTTCTGAAAATGAAGTTCATTTCGTAGATTTATTTTTCGAAAAAATCTATAAAATGAATACTAAAGAAAAAGACCTGAGAATTGGGGTGATGGTTCCTTATAATCTTTTTAAGAATCTTGATAACTTTAGAGAAAGTTATGAAGAATTATTCGCACATGGAGAAAGAGTTGGGTTTGAATATAAAAATATATTCTTCCTACCTGTCCCTAAACCCGAAAGTTTGGAAAATAAGAAGTGGAAACCACTTCTTAAATTTCAAAAAGGAAAATTATTTGATATCCCAAATGATGTCAAATTAAACATAATTCCACTTGACGAAGTTTATCAAGTGGAATAAAATTCTAATAACCGCGACATATAAGTCGCGGTTATTTTTATAAAAATTTATTTCTCTAACTTAATTCCTAACTCTTTTAAATGTTTCTGACTGGTCTTCGCTGGAGTTTGAATTAATAAATCCTTTCCTTCCCCAGTCTTAGGAAAAGCAATTACTTCGCGAATATTAGGTTCGTTCAATAATATCATCATTAATCTATCAAATCCTCAAGCAATACCCCCGTGAGGTGGAGTCCCCGATTCAAAAGCTCTTAACATATGACCGAAATTATTCTCAATACTTTCCTCATTATAACCAAGTATTTCTAAAACATTTCGCAAGTCATTAGCTTTATGATTACGAATTGATCCTCCTCCGATCTCATATCCATTTAAGATCAAATCATATTGTTGAGTGTAAATATCAGCAATATTTTTCTTATTATTAACATCTTTTAATTGATTCTCTTTAGGACGAGAAAATGGGTTGTGAGTAAAAGTCCATTCTCCTTCAGCCTCTGGATCATCACTCTCAGCAGTTTTCTTAAAAAATGGGAAATCTACCACTCAAGCTAAAGCTAATAAATCTTTATCATTTTTATCTTTTCTTAGATCTGGTCTATCATTACCATATTTCTCCATGGCTTCAACATAAGTTAAGATTGGGAATGGTTTATCTTGAATCTTTTTCTCGGGAAATACATTTTCAATTAACTTTATAATTAATTCTTCGTTTAACTTGCGAATTTCTGCTTCACTCATAAAACTAACCTCCATATCTAGCTGAGTGAATTCTGGTTGTCTATCTCCACGAGTATCTTCGTCTCGCATACATTTAGCAAATTGAAAATATCTCTCTAACCCTCCAGCCATTAATAATTGTTTATATTGTTGCGGTGATTGTGGTAGGGCATAAAATGTCCCTGGTGAGAGACGTGCTGGTACAATATAAGATCTTGCTCCTTCTGGAGTTGGATTAGTAAGAACTGGAGTTTCTACTTCTACAAAGTCCATTTTTAACAATTCACTTCTTAAGAAATTTTGAGCTTTAGATCTCATTCTTAGATTATGTTGAATTCTAGCTCGTCGCATATCTAAATACTTCTTCTCCAACCTAACTTCTTCATTAATCTCTTTACCATCAGTAGATATATCAAAGGCGGGGGTCTCGGCTTCATTTAAAACCTTAATCTCTAAAATTTCTAATTCTAATTCACCATTAATGATGCCAACTTTAATATTCTTCTCCGGGCGAGAATTAACTTTAGCTTTTATTTCTACTACTCATTCTGGTCTTAATTTCTCAGCTATAACTTTAGCTTCAGTCTGATTAGGTAAGACTACTCCTTGAACTTTACCACTATAGTCTCGTATATCTAAAAATATCAATTTGCCCTGATCTCTTCTTACATCTATTCAGCCTTTGACTAATACTTCTTCATTCAAATGTTTATTTAAATCTTTAATTAAAGTCCTTTCCATATATTTATGGATTTATTATAGCAAAAATTTTACAAGTTTAGAAATCTGCTATAATATAGTATATGTTTAATATATTTAATAAACCTAATAAAATTAACCCTGAACCCTATTTAAAAAATATAAATGCTTCTTCTCAATTCTTAAATTTATTAAAAAATGGAGATTTTAATCAAGCTAAAATTACCCTAGGAGAAGATAAAGATATTGAAAAAGATAAGATAATTGGAGTTTTCTTAGAAAATTTATTAAAAAATCCTGAAAAAGATGATTTTGAAAAATTATATAAATTTATTGAATCAGGTATAATTAATATAGATGAAATTAAAAATAACCGATTTATTTCTATCGTCTTAACTAATGCTATTCAAAATCTAAAAAAAGAGAAAAATATAAATGCTGTAAGTAGGTTAAAAAACATGGGGTTAATTTAGAATTACTTAATAAAAAAGAAAATTAAAATCAAAATAAATGAAGTTAAATGTCATAAACTATGGCTAAAATTATAAAAAATAATATTCTTTTCTTTGTGGGCCACGATAGAAGTTATAAAACTAACTACAGCTAGTAATAGTAGTAAAAATAAAAATATAGATAAAAATGAAAAATAATCTAAATTAGGCAACACTAATCTACTCAAATAAAAAATTAAAGTTAACGAAGCGATCCAGTCAGCAATTCGAAAATAAATATTTTGAGAATAAGCATGATAAAAAATACTAGTCAGAAATACTAATAATAGAAATGCCGTTAGTAATTCATCATGACGACTAATAATCATAGCTAAAACTAAATATAAAAAAGATGAATATAGGGTTACATCATAATATTTTTCCCGATTTTTAAATAAATTTTTCATAATTCTACCTGTGTGGGCAACCAGCGAAACAACATGGTCTACGCATACCAGCTAATAATTTTGACTTGGCTTTTTTAAGACGAATAATCTTAGTCTCTTCCTTTTTGGGAGAAGAGAGGTAACAAAGCCATTCATTACGAGCAAGTGGAGTTAAAGATTCTCAAATAAATAATAATTTATCATTATGACTAAGTATATCTTTAAAAGCTTGAGTTAATTTATGAACGGTTCCGCTTGAGATTTTAGACATATTTTACCAAAGAGCTTGGTTAAAGTACAGTAAAGTAAGCACGAGAAGTATGATCACTATCCCATAAATAAAGTGGAATCAATGATGTTTCTTAAACTCGGTAACTAATAGAGAAGCTATAGACAAAGTAATTATAAGAACGATAATTCTATAAAAAATATTTAACTCACCTCAAAAATTATAGATTAATTTCTGCCAGAAATTAGAATATTGTATAATCTTGATATTTTGATTACTAGCTGAATTCTGCCAATCAAAAATTGAATCTGTATTAGTAGAATCAGATAAAACTTGCTTATCGGCGACAACTATCATATTATCTTTATCTAATAAAGTTACGTATTGTCCTTTATTGATAATAGTATTCGCGGTTTGTCCAGCCGTTCCACTACTAACCTGATTCTTAGTGTAAGAATTAGAATTATCAAAAGCTTCCGTTTCCGCACCAGCGACTTCTCCATCTGTAGAATTCTTTACTGAATTATTAGCTTGTGATCCGGAGCCACTTATTACAGAAGTATTTTTAGTTAATTCTGACTCGCTTTTTGGAGTTCCAAACATTTGGACCACATAGATAGTATTATGACCATTAATCATTCCTTCTTTAGTAGTTATACCAATCTCTTTAAATTTATTATTTAAAATATTAGCTCTATGAGTCGGAGATTTAAGCCAGGCATCTTCAACATCTTGAGACTGAGTAAAGTCTATGGCTAAATTTTCTCCAGCATATTTAAAATCATATCCGGCTTGCTTAATCCAATACCAAGGAGTAACTCCGGCTGGAGAATTATGAGCAAAATACTGATGTAAAGACATGTCGTTTGCTTTTAAAGAAGAAGCTTCTTCTAATTTTGGATTTTTAATTAATGGAGATTCTCCATATTTAACTCTAGTTTCATTAGTTAGATCAATTAATACTGAAGAGACTATTTCTTGTCCTAAAACTGTTCCGTGTAAAAAATAATATCTTGTTAAAGATATGCCAATAAAAAATATAGAAACTACAGCAATCACTGATAAAGTTAATCCCCTAAGCAGAAATGGTCTGTGATTATTACTTTCAGTTGATAATAAAAAATAGCTCAATAGATTTGACTTAGATTTTTTAATTTTAGTATCTGGAATGGCTATAGAATAAATCCTATTGATTCTTTTAGTTCTTATCTTCTTTGACATAGACCTATTTTAACACAAAAAACCATCTTTTTTATTTAAAGATGGTTTCTATTATATTTATTTAATTTTATATTAAATAAATCTTAATTCTGAGATAATGCTTCGGATGTAGTGTTATCGTTTAATAGAATATTATTAACAAATCCCCTAGTTGACCAGAAAAAGTTTCCAGTTCCAACTCCATTTGTAATTCCTACATTAGTTAAGATTGATGGATTAGCTTCTTGATAAGTTTTCAAAGCATTCCAAGTCATATATCCGAAATAATTAGTCTCTTGCCCTAATGAACCAGGACCAGTTTCAGCTAATTTAAATCCTTTTAGATTTAAGAACTTTTGAAGAGCTTTGACTTCGTCTCCTATTGAACCTAATTTTAGATTTTGGGTAAATTGATAAGCTGTCGCTCCTAATACTGACCCATTTCCTCCATTTGTAGTTGTTTGAGGTGGAATAAATATTGAGCCTCCACTAAAAGTCTGAGGAGTTGAAGTTGGATTACCGCCGCCGCCGCCGCCATTTTCCTCTACTCCTGTAATTGATATGTTTGTGCTAGTAGAGCTAGTTGCTCCATCATTATCAGCTACAGTAAGTACTACATTATAATTCCCATTACTAGTATAAGTATGGCTTGGATTTAATCCTAAAGCACTATTACCATCTCCGAAATCCCAATTTAAATCAGAAATTGTTCCGTCTGTATCAGTTGAAGTATTTGTGAATAGTATAGTTGGATCATTAGAATTATCTACAATGAAACTCGCAATAGGGCTATTGTTCTCATCGCCTTCGCCTTCTCCATCTCCACCATGATTACTGGTAACATTTACATCATAAGTTGATTCGTTACTCTTGTTGTTAGCTTTATCGACAGCAATTAGATGTATAGTATAATCGCCACTTTCTAAATCAGAAACATCAAATCCTCCTAACTCAACCGAACTAGTTGAGCTTCCAAAATTTGTCGCTCCATTTGCCCAAGTAGTTACACAATTACTATTTCTAGTTCCTCCGATTTCTGTACTATCATTTTTCTTAGTCAACCAACAATAATAATAATTTAAATTAATGTCAGTTATATACCCAGAAAAAGCTTCTACATCGTCTGTTTGAGTAGCTGAGGTAATTTGAGCAACTGGTTTAATATTATCAACAGTTATCTTCCATAGATCGCTCCAAACACTTTGATTATTAGAACTATCAACGGCTTTGACTCTCCACCAATAATTAGTATCACTAACATTGGTAGCAGTCTTACTGGTGGTGCTATATTCTCCATGGAATCTTAAACTAGAAGCTGTGGAATTGTTATAACTTTCATAAATATAATGATCAACATCATCTGAACTATCACTCCAAACTTGAGTTATGCTTGCTCCATTAACTACGGAATTATTAGCTGGGCTCACTAAAAGTGGTTTAGCTGGGGGATTAGTATCAGGCATAGTCAACACAAAACTACTAGTCCAACCAGGGTTATAAGTATTTCCAGCCATATCAACTACATTAGCATTAGCACTATAAGTTCCTGATCCACATAGAGAACTAGTTGCATTTACATTATATATAGAAGAAATATCGTATTGTTTAGATCAAGATGAGCTTGTGCTAAATGGAGAAGTTATAAGATTAAACAAAAACCCTCCGCAACGAGCATTTATATTACTATTAAGTAATTGAAGATATACTCTATTCAAAGCTAAATTATCAGTTGAAGTTCCACTAACTGTAAATTTACCATTAACTACCGGACTAACACTAATAGTTGTAAAAGGAATAGTGTGATCGTAATAATAATGAACTGATGGACTCCAACCTCCGATGTTACCGGCCTTATCAATTCCTCTTACCCAGATAGTAACCCCTCCTTCTTCATTTGGGCCTGGTTGATGTCCTCTTGAAGTTCCGTTAACATCTCGACATCCTACCCATTTACCATTGATAGTAGTGGTTGCTGAACAAGTTGAGTCTCCAAAAGTATGTCCGTCATCATATTGGTAAGCGACTTGATAATGATCAATCTGTTCAGGATTTCCATTTATATCTTTGGTGATTGGATTCCAAGAATCATTAATTGGGGTAATCCTAAACCATTGTCTTTCTCCTGGAGTTAAGATAGTGGTTATAGCTGGAGCAGCTGTATCAGAATTAAGTACTAAATTGTCTCGTACAGTTGACCCATTTCCTGCTTGATCAAATGGTACAGCAGTTACAGTAAATTGTCCCCCATTAACTACACCAAGTTCTTGTAATTTCTGAGCTGGGAATGTATAGTTAAATGTTCCGCTAGCATTACCTTTAACTATACCGAGAGCATAATGATAACCATAATCTGGATGAGTATTATGATAATAATAATTATAATTATAACTATACCCATTACCAGGAGAAAGATACAACATAATATGATCGATACCGCTCAAATTATCAGAATATGTCCCCGTAACGGTTAAGTCATTATTGGTACTAACATGACTCCCGGCATTTGGTCAAGTAAAAGTAACAATTGGGTCAGTGATATCATAATTAATTATAGAAGAAGTAGACCAGTCTGAAGTTTTATCATTATCTCCAACCGATCTAACTCTAAATACTCAAGGAGCTTCAATTCCTTTTGGAGTTGTTCCAAAAGCTTGATTTGGAATGCTGGTTATATTACCTAAATTTTCTGGGCTAGATCAAGTCAATCCACCATCTTTCGAATAAGAGTAATCGTAACTAGCGATTGGTTCTGGAGTAGTAGTTGGATTAGATCAGCTTGGGGTGATTAGATCAACATTAGTTGAAGTAATAGAATGATTGGTACTATTTAGTCAAACTAAGTTGATTGGGGCAGATGGTGCTGGTGTTTCAAATGTATATTCTTTACACCCGGCTACTATTTTAGTAATTGTGTAATCGCCTAAGACCCCGCTACCAAGACTATATCCAATCGCTAAAACTTTAGCATTTGGAAATCTATTTAACCATTCTTCTGCTGTTCCAAACCAATTACTTCCATTTCCTCCTCCGGTATTTGGAGCATTATCTTTTACAAATTGCTGAGCACTATTTGATAGCCACCAATTATTTCCATAAATAGTTTCTCCGACTAAGATTCCGTCGGGGGTTCCGTCATTATTAAAATCTACAACTAATTGAGAGCTCGGAGCAATACTTCCAGAATTAGTTATATAATTAATAGTATCTGAAATATTATTAGTTCCTAGATCTTTTAGATCAAAATTAGTAACGAAATACCCTGCAGCCTTATCTGTAGAGGTGTTTCCTTCAGTCCAAATATGTAACCCGTTAGAAACAATCTGATTATGCCCTGTGGCTCTAGTCTCTGATAAATCCCATGTTGATAAATCAGTTGTTACAACTTGAGTAGGATTAGTACAGACATTTATTAATATTGGTTCGAAGTCATACTCATCATTAACGGTTGTAGTAATAACATGAAAATCATCAACATTCCCTGTAAAATTTGTCCAACCACTCCCTGCCTTAAATCCAACGGCTTGAAGTGTTCCGAGATTAATTCCTATATTTGGATAAAGAGCTATTAATTGAGAAAATGTACATGGATTAGATTGAGAACAATTATTATTGAATAAAGTTGATGCTTTGGATAGCCATCACTTACCATTTACAGCATTCCAAGTCTGCCATTGATTATCAGTAACTGTACCATTTAAATATGGTTCATATACTAATCGACCTTGCCATCCTAAATTACTATCAGTAACATCTTTTGTTATATTTAACTGAATAGATGGAGCAATCGTATTATTACCACTTTGGACATAAGTTGAATAATCTATTGTAGAAATGTCTGATAACTTTGTTCCACCATATTGTGGAAGTGCAACTAAATATCCCTCTCCTGAAGTAGCGACGGATATTTCTAAACTCCCAGATCCTAATGGTGCAGTAGCTGGTCCATTAACATAGTCTGCACTTCCGCCATTTCCATTATCATCGATTGGAGTTCATCCATGTAAATCTCCAGGTTTAACTATAATCATATTTAGACTTGGGGTAGTCGTCCCGCTTCCAGATCCTCCACCACCACCGCTAGAAATTGGGTCTGTAGTCTCAGTAAGTGTCGAACTAGTGGCAAAGTTAGTCCCGTCAGTCGCTACTACAAACATGGCATAGCTAGTAGAAGCTGTTAAACCAGTAATAGCTGAGCTTGTAGAAGTAGTAGAACCATAAGAAGCTCCATCCTTAAATACTTCGTAAGAAGTAGCTCCAGATACATCATTCCAATGAAGTACAAAAGAAGTCGAAGTTAAATTAGACACATATAAGTTCGGAGCAAATAAAGTCGAACTTGAAGTAGTAGCTGCCGCTAAAGTAGTCTCTTCTAAAGAAGCAATTCCTGATACATTTCCAGCATTATCAAATGCCGCCACAGTTAAAATATAAGTAGAAAAAGCAGTTAATCCAGAAATTGTAAAGTTAGTGTTGGTTGTAGTTGCAATAGTTGTGCTAGCCGAGCTTTGTAATTTATAACCTACAGAATAATAAGCTATACCGCTTCCAGTATCTATTGAAGGATCTCAAGTTAATCCGATAGAATTACTAGTAACAGAAGTCGTAGCGAAATTAGCTGGTGTAGATGGGGCAGTATTGTCTACAGTAGAAGTAGAAATTAAATCTCCAGTTAAAACAACATTAGAAATTATTGCATTATCAAGATTAGAAGGATTCCCTAACAATCTAAAAACTAAACTGAAATTACTATTAGAAGAAGTAGCATTATATGGTATAGATATACTTATATGCCCGACTTCACTAGAAGAAGTAGTTCCGGTCTCACCTTCGATACTACCAAGAGATTGAACCTTAGCCGCACCAGTATCAATATTATATCCATAATCTAAAAAATCTCCTGGTTCTAAACTACGAATATCATAATCGAAAGATAAATTTAAATTATTATAAAGACTAGTATCGGTAGCAATCTTTTTAAAACCGGCTGGGCCAGTTATAGTTGATGATGCTGTTTGATTAATTAAAGTTGTTCCACCTGTTGCTAAAGCATAATATAAAGATATACCGGCAACAGCAGTAAGAACAATTCCAAAAATTGATAATATTTTTTTCATATTTTTATTTTTAAATTTTTATGAAGTTTTTAAAACGAAATAATTCGCTAATAAATTAATAATAAAGAAAGAACAACACAACACTTAATTTATTAAAGATAAATAAGCATTTACCAACTTATACATAGACAATCTACATATTATTTTAAGTATATAACCATCAAAATCTAATGTCAATATAGAAATAGTTTTACTTTTACTAAAAATATGTTAAAATAAATCTAAATTCTTAAGTCTTGGTTCTTGCAACTTGAAACTTGACTCTTGAATGCAGTGGTAGCTCAGCTCAAGTAAGAGATTCTGCGAGCACCGCCCGTAATGGACGGAAAGTGGAAATCAAAAACTGAATTGATATATTTCTGTAATAAAAATATGCAGTGGTAGCTCAGCTGGTTAGAGCACCGCCCTGTCACGGCGGGGGTCGTGGGTTCGAGTCCCATTCACTGCGCAAAAAATAATGAGAAACTCTAAAAGAGTTTAGAATATATTTTTGGCTAAGGAGCGAGGCTCGAACTAAATTGTCTGCAAAGCCAGTTTTTAATTTTGAAGAAATGAAAAACTGAGACAATTTATGCAGGGTCGAGAAATGATGAGTGAAGCGAATATATTTGGTGACCGAGTCCCATTCACTGCGCAAAAATAAAAAGTTAATAATTAATTTGTATATATAAACTAATTATGATATTATAAATCTACTATTTTTATAGTATATAGCGGAATGGAGTAAAGGTAACTCGCAAGGCTCATAACCTTGAAACCCAGGTTCGAATCCTAGTTCCGCAACAATTTTGATTTTCTTTACTCCATTCTATTTTAGCGGAATGAATTAAAGTTAAACTCAGCAAGCTCTAACCTTGAAACCCAGGTTCGAATCCTAGTTCCGCAACAAATAATACAAGAACTCTGAAAATAAATATTTGTAGAGTTTTTAACTATCCTTTTTAAATCTTCTCTCATTCTCTACATTATAAGCCAACCAAAAAGAAGACATGTAAATAGCCCACCACAATATCTGAATAAGAGAAGAATTCATTCCATGATATATCATATAAAATTTTTCTATGGTCCATAAAATCATACCTAGTATCATAGCCCATCTTTTTCCTTTATAAATAAACAAGCCAATAAATAACATCAAAAATACATCCACTAAAGAACCGATCTCTAGATAATTTACTATGATAAATATTAATGTTACCAATGAAGAAAATAACATCAATAAAAAACTAATTCCTCTAGCAGATTGAGTTATTTTTAGAGAATTATAGTTCTCTATTTGATAGTTTATCTCTTCTTTGTTTAATTTCCACCAAAAAATCCAATGCTGTTTTCTTTTTTTCTTACTATTAATACCTCCGGTAGATTCTTTCTTTATTATAATTTCTTTTCCACAATTACTACAAAATCTATTACCATCTTCTAATTCTTTTTTACAATTTGTACAAAAATTTTTATTCATATATTAAATTTAATACTTTAAATCAAAAATACCCGCAAATATAATTATAACCCAAAAAGAAATAAAAGATAAAGATGCGAAACACAAAAAGATAATAATAATCTTTAAAAGAAAATCTGCATTTTTTAAAAAATTACTTTTTTCATAAATATAATAAGTGAAAAAACTAGACATTAAAATAGGAAGGATTAATAATATATATATTATTCATAAATTTTAATTATTGTTATATACAATATAACATAAATTAAGATTATTTATACATAGTAACCAACTACTAAAAACTAGCTAATATATTGGTGTCAGTAGGTGGAATTGAACCACCGACCTTGGCTTTATGAGTGCCACGCTCTAACCAACTGAGCTATACTGACTTATCTTGAAAATATAACATATTTAAAGAGATTTTTCTAACTATTTTATTGAGTAGGAGTTGAGGTAGCTTCTGATGTGGGTGTTGATTCTGGGGTTATTTGTGGTTCAGTTGTTGGAGTTGAGTCAGGTGTTGAAGTTGATTCTGATGTAGTTTCAGTAGAGTTCGAAAAATTGTCATCTATAGTATTTGAGGTAGTTGAGCTATTGTCTGAATTAGTCTCAGTAGTTGAAGATCCATTACTAATATCAGGAGTAGTCGTTCCGTTATCTGTATTTGTTTCTAAAGTGGTTGAGCCATTATTATCTGAGCTTGAAGAAAACTCGCTTCCTCCACTAGTATTGGTATTGCTATTCGAAGAAGAATTTTGAGTATTTAATAATTCTTGTAATTGATTAGCATTAGTACAAACTTGCTGCCCATTTTCATTAATCAAACAAAGTTTCTTCGTCTCAATAAGATCAGAATATAATTTTACAAAATATCCTCTGATAGCAGAAATTCTTAATACTACCAGGTTAGTTAGTAATTCATACCCGGATGATAATCTATTATGAATTGTTTGTAAAACATCTATATTATTTTCATTGGTTATAAGATCTATGGTGTTAGTAGCATCACTATTAATTGTTAAAAGAGAATCGCTACCATTTAAAGTATTGAAAGTTGATTTTAAAGAAGCTACAATATATGGAGTGAATCCTCCATAATTGACTCCTTTCAATCCTCCTGGGTCAGTAGAAACCAAATCCGAAAATAATTGTTCTACTTCTTGGGCTATAAATCCAGTATGCTTTGAGCTTGAGCTAGACTCTATTTTCCAATTATAACTAACAGGGTTTAAAATTAAAAGTTTATCTAAGACCGATAAGGAGCTAGTAGCTATATTATTATTTAAAACAAACTGAACTTCACTGTTATTTAAAATTGCCGAAGTATTAACTAAATCTATATTCTTCTTTAAATTAATATCGGAAGAACAAGTCAAAGAAGTTGTATTTGGACTAATCGTACAATTCCCACTACTATTAGTAAATCTAGCGACTACACCTGAAATACTACTATTACCAACATCTAAAGTGTATTGTGGAGTAGATGTAGCAATACCTATATAATCACTACTCAAATCCCCATAAATAGTATTCCCAATATTCAATTGATTATTAGAGGTAGAAGCAGTAACATCTACATTATAACCAATTAAGATATTGTCATGACCGGTAGTGATAGAGTCTCCAGCTTGATAACCAATAGCTGTGTTATTGTATCCAGTGCTATTATTATATAAAGCACTCAATCCAATACCAGAGTTACTTCCTCCAGTAGTATTATTTCTAAGAGTTCCTCGACCAACTGCCACATTAGATTGTCCAGAAGTAGTATTTTGAAGAGCATAAGATCCAAGTCCAACATTGTCACTAGAACTTGTGGCGCTATTAATAGCTTGATAACCGATAGCCACATTATCTAATCCAGTTAAGTTATTCTGTAAAGCATAAGTACCTAAAGCCAGGTTTCCACTTCCACTAGTGTTAGCAGCTAAAGAGTTAACTCCAAGTCCAACATTATCATTTCCATCAATATTAAATCCTAAAGCATCATTACCTATAGCTATATTATTAGTACCTATAGTATTAAAATCTAGAGCATATGGTCCGATGGCGACATTATTTTGAGAACTAGTAGAGTGATTAAGAGCTAGGTGACCAATGGCTATGTTGTAGCTTCCAGTAGTCATACTCTGCATAGCATCAAATCCTATGGCTGTATTTCTATTACCACTAGTTATATTTTGTAAAGATTCAGATCCTACTCCTGTATTATATTGTCCGGAGGCTGATGAATTACCTGAGTTACCAAAGAAATAGCTGTTTAAGGTTGTGGAGGCAAAGACGAGAGAAGTTCCATTTAAAGTAACTTGACTTGTAGTACTAACTATCACTCCTGTTTCATTTAACCAAGAAGCTGTGGTGCCATTAGTATATAAGAATTTACCAGCATTGCCAGATTGAGATGGAAGACCTCCACCTGAAACTGTCGCCCAAGCTACCACTCCACTTCCATTAGTTTGTAAGACTTGTCCGTTAGTTCCATCAGTATTAGGTAAAGTGTAGGCTCCGATCTTTAAGGTTCCAGTGAAGCTACCGGTTCCGGCAACAGTTAGGGTTTCATTTAGAGTAGAAGTTCCAATCCCAATCTTTCCACCAGAAATAGCTGTGGTGGTTGGATTACCAGAAGTAGTTGAATATAATCCTGTTCCAAATAATATTCCACCAATGTTAAGAGAGTTAGTGGTTGCATTAGGTAAAGAAACATTGGTTCCAATAATAATATTGTTATTACCTATGTTATTAGAAGTAAAAGACATACCAGCTTGATAACCAATCAGATTAGAGTATTGAGCATTATCTGCTCCATATCCAGCAGATGTCCCAATGAAGTTTGAATTATCTGCATCAGTTGCACTATATCCAGCATTATAACCAAGGAAGTTAGCATAAGAAGTTCCATTTGCACTATATCCAGCAGAATCACCAATGAAGTTAGATTCATCTGAACTGCTAGCATTATGTCCAGCATCTGTCCCGATAAAGTTAGAATATGGCGAACTAGTAGCATTCTGCCCAGCACTTGTCCCAATGAAGTTAGAATCATTCGAATTGCCAGCATTCATACCAGTATTTAAACCAAAGAAGTTAGAGTCTCCGGAATTAGCTGAATAATTACCGGCTTGATGACCGAAGAAGTTAGAATAACTTGAATCATGAGCATTTTGTCCAGACCAACCAATATAGTTAGAGATAGAGTTATAAGCTTGATAACCAGCATAATAACCAATACCTACTGCTCCAGCTGAATTATAAGCACCATATCCAGCACTTAGACCAAAGAAGTTAGTGGCTCAAGAACCATTAGCTCCATAACCAGCATTTTCTCCTAAGAAATTAGATTCGTGAGTACCAGTAGCATTTTGTCCAGCTCCATCTCCTAAGAATACTGATTGATAAGCATCTGATCCGTTTCCAGCATTATTACCTAAGAATATATTTCTACCAGTATAAGTAGTTGATCCTACTCCAGCATTAAGTCCTGGAGTATATATAGTATTTAAAGTACTAGAAGCAATTGGAGAAGAAATAGTAATTACTCCAGAACCATTGTCAGAGATTGTTGTTCCATATTGTCCGGTTAGATTAAGTAAGGTAGATGAGCCATTGGTTACTCCATTTGTTTTTAGAGTGATTGAGCCCCCTCCCACTGTCTGCCAAGATCCATCATCTCTTAAGAACTTAGTACCGTCTGGAGTTCCAGTAATAGATAATTTAGAGATAGCAATAGAGCCGGCTAACATTGAATTAGTTACTTTACTTGCTCCAATAGTAGTGACAATAGATGTAGTTCCTGAACCACTAACATCACCTGAGAGAGTAATAGTTTGATTACCAGTTAAATAATCAGTTCCGGGAGTGGCTATTGCTAAAGTGTTTGCTCCAGTTCTCTTAATTAGTCCGTTAGAAGATAATCCTGTAATAGTATCTTGAGTAATAGAGCCACCTAATGGAATAGCTACTCCAGCAATGGTAATTGTGGCATTAGCTAAGTTAGCATTAGTAATACCAGCAGTTCCTGATAGATTAGCATTAGTTAGTCCTGAGATAGAACCACCTAAGGTTAGGTTTCCTGAAGTAGCAACTGTTCCGGTTAAAGTAAGACCGGAGACAGTTCCAGTTCCTCCTACTGAAGTAACTGTTCCTACTGAGACATTACCTGATCCTAAGAGAGAGTTACTATTAACTGTCTTAATATTAGTTCCTGAGACTAAGGTGTCTTGTTTTCCATTAATCTGTCCTTGTATCCCAGAAGTTACTCCTGAAACATAACCTAATTCTGTATTAGTTACAGTAGAAGTAGAGACTTTTCCAGAGGCATCTGAGATTAGAGCTCTGTTAGCTGTGAGATTAGCTGTAGTGATAGATGAAGCGGCTCCGGTAATAGTATTTTGTTTATTATTGAATGTTGTCCAATCAGTTGAAGATAGATATCCGTTAGTAGAACCATTGGCTTGAGAAATAGAGAAGACACCAGTTGAAGTAGAGTAAGAGAGTGGAGAGGTGGCGGATAAGGTTCCTCTAATACTACTCTGTAAATCGGTAGTTGTGGCTACTCCATTTACCGTAGAAGTTAAGACTGTACCACTAGTATTAAGTCCATTTGAAGTAATAATAGAGGAAGTAGCCACTATACCATTAATCGTCGAAGTTAAGACATTGTTAGAAGCAGATTGAGTAAAGGTTTTAATGATAGAAGTTAAGCCAGAAGAGATACCATTAATAATCGTTTCAAAGACATTTCCGGAAGAGGAAGCTGTATTACTATTAATGATATTAGCATTACTAATTACTCCATTCACATTAGAAGTCATTTGATTGTTAGAGGAGGTTAAGGAGTTAGTGGTAGTAGGTAATAGTCCAGTAATAGAGGTGGTGGCTAAGACTCCGTTAATAGTAGAAGTTAAAGTTCCACCAGCATAACTAATAGTATTACTATTAATGATAGTTGTAGTAGCGATCTTACCACCAACATTAGAGCTTAAGGTATTGGTGGCACTACTTAAGGTATGAGTAGTGACTAGATTAGTAATGGTAGCATTGGTAGCATTTAAATTATCAGTATTAGTAGTAGAAGCAAAGATATTCGTAAAATATCCATTAACAATATGAATTAAATTTGAAAAGAAATTATTAGCTGTAGTTGTTCCATTTAAAGTTATATTATTTAAACTATCAATTGTAATTGTGGCTGTCTTTCCGCTAATATTAGAAACTATCTGATTGGTTGAAGTGGAGAAAGTTAAAGTATTGGTAATTAAACTCAAGATAGTTGAAGTGGAGATAGTTGAAGAAGAGTTAGCAATGGATATAGTCGAAGTAGAATTAGTGTTTGGATTAAATAAATAATAAGTAGTAGAAGATGAATCTTGAGTAATTAAAGTAATATAATTTCCATCTTTACCATTAACTCCATTTACTCCGGGAGTAGAGACTGGTACATATTGATAAGATTGATTAATCTGAGCCCAGGAAGAAGTGGTAACATTTGACCCACTCTCACCTTTCTCTCCCTTATCTCCTTTCTCACCTTTAGATCCTTGTATATACACTATCTCTTTACCAGTATTAGTATTGATATATTTTAAATTAGATAAAGATTGATTAAAATCGTTTTTATTTTGATAGATTTGATTTTGAAGATAGGAAATTTGATTAGCTAAATCTGAATTGTTATTAGTTATATTAGGATTACACTTAGTTTGATTAAAGAAACAGTAGGCTTTAACAGAGATATTATCCCAGATTGATAGTTGATTATTCTGAATAGCTAAAGCCGTAAAGCTACTTTTAGAAAAGACGAAAAACCAGGCTAAAGCTATGCTAACAACTTTAATTTTTAAACTGGTATTTTTCATTAATTTATAATTGAAAAAGT
>CAZWMQ010000003.1:0-46737 GCA_964635125.1 uncultured Candidatus Saccharibacteria bacterium
GTCGTAACAAGGCACGGCTAGCGGAAGCTGGTCGTGGATTAATTCAATTTGAAAAATCGTGCACACCGAATTCGGTGCATGCATTTGTCGAACAAGTCTTTGATTTGTAAAAGTTTAATAGAACTTAAAACTATTCGAGATACTTCGAGATGTATCAGAAGTCGTGTACTAAATAGAGATAATTTTAAACTCAAAATCTCACAGGATAAATCACGCTAAAATCGGAGCAAAAGAAGTCGGTATAAATACAATCTGCAAGCAATAAGGTTACAAGTTTCAAGAAGCACGCTAAGTCTAAATTTAATTTGGTGGTTTTTATTTTTCATATTTTTATAGTTTGATTATTGTGTATAACTTTTTCTCTGTTATTAATTATTTTAATGTTATAATAATTTTATAAGAAAATGTTTGGCATATAAACTTATTTAAATCTAAAATATATGGATTATAAATCAGAACTTAACGAATTAATTTTAACCTTAGTGAAAGAGCAAGCGAGCGACTTACATTTAAATGTTGGTTGTAAGCCGATTATTCGTATTAACGGAGAATTGATTGATTTAATGTATAAACAAGTTTTAACCTCAGAAGACACAGTTGGTTTTCTAAAAGAGATGGTCAATGAAAGAATGTTTAATGATTTTGTAATTAAACAAGAGCTAGATTTTCCTTATGAGCATTTAAAACAATATCGTCTAAGAGGGAATGCTTATTTTGAAAAAGGAGTAGTTGGATTAGCTTTAAGATTAGTTCCTAAACCAAAAACATTTGAAGAATTAAAGTTGCCAAGTATTTTATCTGAGATTGCACACTCTAAGCAAGGATTTTTCTTAGTTGTTGGTCCAGTTCGTCAAGGTAAATCTACAACTTTAGCGGCAATGGTTAATGAGATTAATAGTACTGAGAGAAAGCATATTATTACGATTGAAGATCCAGTGGAATATATTTTTGAAAATGATAAAGCTGTAATTGATCAGCGAGAGATTGGTATGGATACCCAGTCTTTTCAATTAGCTCTAAGGCAGGCTTTTCGACAAGATGTTGATGTGATTATGCTTGGAGA
Organism: uncultured Candidatus Saccharibacteria bacterium; assembly: GCA_964635125.1. GTDB lineage: Bacteria > Patescibacteriota > Minisyncoccia > Phycocordibacterales > UBA5272 > UBA5272. The sequence goes on from CAZWMQ010000003.1 coordinate 1,064, forward strand.
GATGCGAGATAGTGACACTATTTCAGCAGCGGTGACAGCCGCTGAGACAGGACATTTAGTATTATCTACATTACATACGAACTCAGCATCTCAAACTATTAATCGTATTATAGATTCTTTTCCGGCTGATCAGCAGCAACAAGTTAAGCTACAATTAGCTTCATCTTTACTTGGAATATTTTCACAAAGACTTATTCCAAATACTAATAACGGCTTAACTCCAGCTTATGAATTATTATTAAATAATACCGCTGTTGCTAATTTAATTCGAGATGATAGAGTACACGAAATTGATGTCTTAATTGAAACCGGTAAAGATCAAGGCATGATTGATTTTAATCGTAATTTAGCCGAGTTAGTTAGATCCGGACAAGTTACTTTAGAAGTAGCCATAGCTAATTCTCGTAATCCTAAAAATCTTCAAAAAATGATTTAGAATTATGCTATTTAAATATAAAGCAATTAAAAGTGATGGATCCAGAGTCGAAGGTAAGATTGAGGCTACTAGTCAAGATGATGCTGTAGCTACTTTACAAGATAGACAATTAATCGTAGTCTCAGTTGAGAAATTTGAAGATAAAGCAGTATTTTCAGTCACCACTGGATTACATTTATTTAGAAAAAGAATTAAGCAAAAGGACATTGTAGTATTTTCAAGGCAGATCGCTACATTATTCTCCTCCGGGGTTTCAGCTTTAAGAAGTTTTCGTTTAGTAGCTAATGAGACCGAGAACCCAGCTTTGAAAAAAGTATTAGAAGGAGTCTCTGATGATATTCAAGCTGGATCCTCAATATCAAGTGCTTTAAGTAAATACGACAATGTCTTCGGGACTTTCTATTCTAATATGGTAAAAGCTGGTGAAGAATCTGGTAAATTAGATAATTCTTTTAATTATTTAGCCGATTACCTTGATCGGAATTTCGATTTAACTCAGAAGATTAAGAAAGCTTCAATTTATCCAATTTTTGTGATTACTGTATTTACTGGAGTTATGATTGTCATGGTAGTATTTGTAATTCCAAGTTTAGCTAATATGTTATTTCAAGAAGGAGCTAGCTTACCATTTTTAACTAAGGTAGTTTTAGGAATCGGGACTATAGGTAGAAAGTACGGAGTGCTTATTTTAATTGCCTTATCTTTCTTAGGATATTATTTATGGACTTTGAGTAAGACTGAAGCCGGTAGGCAATATGTCGATTATATAAAGTTAAAGCTACCTGTATTTTCATCACTTTATAAGAAGATTTTTTTATCTAGATTAACTGATAATATGGACACGATGTTATCTTCCGGAGTCCAGATTGTAAGAGCACTTGAAATTACTGGAGATGTAGTTGATAATGTTATTTATCGCGATATTTTAGATAGAGTCTCCAAGAAAGTTAAGACTGGGAAAAGTCTATCCCAAGCTTTTTATGAAGAAGAACAATTACCGAATATCTTAGTTCAGATGACTAAGATTGGAGAAGAAACAGGTAAATTAGGGTTTATTTTAAAGAGTTTATCTAGTTATTATAAAAGAGAAGTATCAACTGCTATTGATACTACTTTAGCTTTAATTGAGCCAGCTTTAATTATTCTTTTAGCTGCTGGAGTTGGTATTTTAATTGCTTCAATCATGATACCAATGTTTGCCGTGGTAACTAATATTTAAAGTTATCCACAAGGATTTTCTTAAAAATAATTATAATAAGAATTGTTTGTTATAATTATATAGTATTATAAATACACTTAATTAATAACATTTAAAATTATATGAAAATTAAAAATTTAAAAAGAAGATTCGCTGGGTTCACTTTGATTGAGCTTTTAGTGGTTATCGCCATTATTGGTATTTTAGGAGCTATTGTTTATGCTCCATTTCAGACTGCTAGAAGAAAAGGTCGAGATGCTCAAAGAGTTATTGAAATGAAGAACTTATATGCTGCTATTTTACTTTACTCTGATTCTAATCAAGGACAATATCCATTAAATTTATATATTCTACAAACTAGTCAAGGAAATGATAAATTACCTTCTAAAACTAACACAGCTTCTACCACAAGTCAGGCTGATTTGACTAAATATAATTATGTTGGGTATACTGATGGGACAACAAATTCAGACGGCAGTCAAAGAGTTATAGGATTTCATTTGTTTACACATTTAGAAACAGCATCACCAGCTTTAACTGGAGCTGCGAAATGTTGGGGCACAGGTATTTTTGCTACGAATGCTGTTTCTTGTAATATTGGAGCGGTTGCTGGGAATCCTGGTATAGTTACTAGTGGTGTAACTGAGCCAGTAAATAATGCTGTAACTTCAGGAAGTGTAACAGGAGCTTACTTTACTGATCGTACTCATGATAACGATACTGAATGTGCTACAGGATTAAGTTATTGTATCTACGATCTTCGAGGATAGTAATCTTAATTTAATATAATTATTTTTCAAAAAACACCATCTCGGGTGTTTTTTGATTTTAATTTATAGATTGGTTCAAGATCTAATTCAAAAAGAGTATTTATTTTATAGTATAATAATAAATATGATTATTGATATATTTTACATCTTATTATTTCTGTTTGGTGGAGCAATTGGGAGTTTCGCTGGGGTGATTGTTGATCGCTTATATCTGAAGAGCTTCTTAACTGGGCGAAGTCATTGTGATACTTGTAATAGTGAATTGAGATGATATGAGATGATACCAGTTATATCTTATTTATTATTGCGAGGACGATGTCGTAAATGTAAAGTTCAGATAGGGTCTGAAAAATTTTATTTAGAATTAATTGGTGGAATTTTAGCGGTGATTGTTTATAAAGTTTATTTATTAGAATATTTTATAACTCCGTTAAATATGCATAATGTATTAATCGGGGTTTTATTTTCTTTGTTTTTTATTCTACTTTATATAGTATTTTCAGTGATAACTTTTTATGATTTTCGCCATAAGTTAGTCCCAGCAAATTTCTCTTTGATTCTTTTAGTAATTGGTTTAGCTTTTGAAGTTTATCGAGCATATAATTATAATAATTTCTATGGAGGAGTTAATAGCTTCTTTTATTTAGACTTATTCTCAGGGATAATTATTGCTTTACCATTTTATTTGATTTATGTCTTTTCTAAGGGCAGAGCGGTTGGATTTGGAGATATTTTAATTTATATAGGAGTTGGGTATTTGGCTGGATTTATATTTGGAGTTTCTATTTTCTTTATATCTATCTGGCTAGGAGCGATTGTCTCTATATTTTTAACTACTGTCTTTCCTAAAAAATACAATCGACATTCTAAAATACCATTTGCTCCATTTATCTTAATTGCAGTCATCTTAGTAATGTTAATGAGAATTGATATTTTAGGATTGGTGGCTTTTATTTAAAATATGATAAATAAGACTTTAAAAATAATTAAATTTAGACAAGTAAAAGCTTTTACTTTAATTGAATTATTAGTAGTCCTATCAATCATCGCTTTATTAAGTGTGATTATGATATCCGGCAGTTATTCAGATAATAAAGCTAAAAATGCCTTAATGGTCGATATGGATGTCTTAGCTTCAAATATCCGAGATATGCAGAATAAATCCGCTAGTTTCGTTAAAGATAATTATGTGAATAATGTTGGCTATGGTATGTTTTTTGACTTAAATAATCCAATAGTTATTAATAGTTTCTATAAGACTTCAACTGGGGATTTTGTAAGTAGCGGAGTAAATTCAGAATTACCCACCACAGATAGTCTTAAGCCGATTGATGATTTTATTTTTGAGACTAATGATTACTTGAAGAGAATTTGTTTAAATGGTTGTGGAATTAAGACTACTAATAAATTAGCTATTTATTATCTTAATCCAAGACCTTATGCTTATTTTTCTTATTCGGATGATGGCTTAAATTATTCAACTAAGATAAACGGGAATGCCATTAATCAAATCTGCCTTGAAGTATCCTCTAGAATCTTACCTAACGACATTCGACATTTAGATATTTATTATATTGGGCAAATATCTTTTGCTTATGGCCCATGTCAAAATTAATCTAAAAATATGTTTAAATATTTAATTTTAAAATTTAAGATAAAATTTATTAAAAGTAAAGATCTAGAAGGATTTACTTTAATGGAAGTTTTAGTTGCTACTACTTTATTTGTTGTGGTTGCGGTTGGAGGATTATCTGTATTATTATCATCACAGAGAGCCTATCAAAGAATTTCTCAAAATAGAGTAGCCATAGATAATACTAATCTAGTTATGGATACTATCACTAGAGAGATTAAGTTCGGCTCCAAGTATGGCTGTGTTAATTTTAGTAGTGATGGAAGTTATAATCGAGATGGTAATAATTTTTACAATACTTTCTCAGAGACTTATCTAAGTGTGGCTGATACTCAATCTTGTAATGCTATTGCTTTTACTCCAGAGGGGACTACTACTTTAAAAAATGTTTATTATTATGATTCAAATAATAAAAATATACATCAAGTGGATTATAATAAGTCTGGATCTAATTATAATTTAATTCCCGGAACAGATATGATTTTAACCGGGAAGGATTTTCAGATTGATAATTTTTTTAGTAATATTTATGGTATTGATAATAGTGATTATATTCAGCCAAGAGTTGATCTATATTTGTCAGGATTGGTTACGGTAACCCAAGGTAATAATGGCTCAATCTCTACTACTACTCTATTCTTACAATCTACTATATCGCAAAGAATAATAGATAATTAAAATTATGAAAAATGTATTTAAAAAGAAAAATAATGGAGGATTTACTTTGATTGAGTCATTAGTTTCGATCGCTATAGTTTTAATTGCCGTTATGGCTCCGTTGACTTTAATTATGAATTCAATAACTAGTGTAAGCCAAAGTAAAAATAGAGTCGTAGCTACTTTTTTAGCCGAAGAAGTTATTGAGAATTTTAGAGCTTATCGAGATGGATTTTCACTAGCTTGTTCGGATATAACTACTACATTTGACTCAGACGGGATTTTAATCGGTGGTTCTTGTAATAAAGATAATGCCGGCATACCAATTTCAGTAAATTATTTAAAAGATTCTGATAATAATCCACATTATTCTAATCAGAATGTAGCTTGGCATTTATTTTTAGATTCTTTGGTTAATATTATTAATCAAGAAGCATACTTGGATAATAATTCTTTTAATTTTAATACTTTAGGTAAGTTAAATAGTTATTCAAGCTGTACTTTAGATTTAAATACTTTAACTGGATATTATTGTAATTCTTCTAATAGAGGTCAGTATGCCGAGAGTATTCTCTTAACTCCAATTGATGGTAATGTCTTAAAAATAGAAGTAACTATGGTTTATGCCAAATCTTATTTAATTGGTGTTCCAGATAAGAGTTTAAAAATAACTGATTATATTTATGAAAGATAAAAATATGGAAAAAAGAAATAATTTATTTAAATTTAAAGATGAGTCGGGGTTTATTTTAGCTTTTGCTTTATTAGTCGTAGCAGTTCTTTTAACTACAGCTCTCGCAGTGTCGAAAGTTATGAATAGAGAATTATTTTTTTCAAGATTAGTTGAGAATAGCCGAGGAGCGTATTTTGCTGCCGATAGTGGTTTAGAGTGTTCAGAATATATAAATAATGTATTAAAAGACGAGAGTGTTGGCAAAGCTTTATTTTTAAATCAACAAAAGACTACTGATTTACATAATGAATTTGTTCAAAATGCTGAAAATAATATTTTCTTTTCATCTAGTAGTGTTTTAAATATAGTTAGCGATTTAAATTATGTAACTTGTGCCTCTGACAATGGTTCTGATAATAGAGTATTTACTCGATCTCCAAGTGGAGATAATGCTGGCTATGTAAATTCAAGAGATGATGTTATTAATAATTTAAATCAAGAAAAGTCATCTTATACTTTAGTTGGAGATTCTACTCATGCCACGACTACTTTTGGATTTGTTTTATTAGATCAAGATACTAACAGATGTGTTTTAGTTGATTATGCTAAGAGTAGTTACGATGAGAATAATGATGCCACAGTTAATTTTACTATAACCTCAACTGGTTTCTCGGATTGTAATCCAAATGATAAAAGTAGAGTTACAAGGACAATTTATCGATTTTCTACTAATTAATAATTTTAGTTAAATTTGCTATAATTCTCTAATATGAAGGAGAAAGAGATTGAAAAAAGAATCCGAGAGCTTGAGAAGATTATAGCTCATCATCAATATCTTTATCATGTTAAAGATAGCCCAGAAATAGAAGATTCAGTTTATGATTCGCTTTTAAATGAATTAATTGATTTAGAGAATAAATATCCTGAATTTAAGTCTAAAAATAGCCCAAGTCATAGAGTGGGAGGCAAGGTTATTGAGAAATTTGAGAAAGTCAAACATCAGTTCCGACAGTGGAGTTTTGATAATGTTTTTGACTTTCAAGAATTAAAAGATTGAGAAGAGAGGAATTATCGATATTTAGAAAAGCAAGATATACAAGAAAAATTATCCTATGTAGCCGAACTCAAGATTGACGGTTTGAAAGTCGTTCTAACTTATGAAAATGGACTTTTAATTAGGGCAGCTACTCGTGGAGATGGAGAAATTGGAGAAGATATTACTAATAATATTTTAACTATTCCATCCATTCCTTTAAAATTAAAAAGTAATTTAACTATAACTGTAATTGGAGAAGCTTGAATAAAGCAAAGTGAGTTAAAGAGAATTAATCTTGAGCAAGAAAAAAATAATTTAGCAGTATATGCTAATACTAGGAATTTAGCTGCGGGGACATTAAGACAATTAGATTCTAAAATTGTCGCAAAGAGGCGACTTCAAGTCTTTGCTTATGATACCGAAGGGGGAGGTTTGAAATCTCAGATAGAGGATTTAGAATTTTTAAAAGAAAATAATTTCTTAGTCAATTCTAATTATAAAGAATGTCAAAGTTTAGAAGAGGTGCAGATAATGTATAATCATTGAAAAGATAAGAGAGAGACTGAAGAATATGGTATTGATGGAATTGTAATTAAAGTTAATAGTCGTAAATTATATGATGAATTAGGATTTACGGCTAAATCTCCAAGAGGTGGAATTGCTTATAAATTTCCAGCTGAAGAAGTTACTACGAAAGTTTTAGCAATAAATATTCAAATTGGTAGAACTGGTGTAGCTACACCTGTAGCTCTACTAGAAGAAGTTTTAGTTTACGGATCTCATGTTAAGCGAGCTACCTTACACAATCTGGATGAGATAATAAGACTTGATATAAGAGTAGGAGACACTATAATAATTCGTAAAGCTGGGGATGTAATTCCAGAGATTGTTTCAGTAATTAAAGAATTAAGACCTAAGAATGCTAAAGAGTTTAAGATGCCAGAATATTGTCCAGTTTGTAATACTAAATTAATTCAAGAAATTAACACAATTAATAAAAGCGGATTATCATCAGGATATTATTGTTCTAATCCTAATTGTGAAGCTAAACACAGAGAATATTTTACTTATTTCGTTTCTAAAAAAGCTTTTAATATTGTGGGTCTTGGAGAAAAGATTATTGATGAATTTTATGATCTTGGATTAATTAAGAGCGTCTTAGATATTTTTAAATTAAAAGCAAATGATATTGAAGGCTTAGTTGGATTTGGAGAAAAGAGTGCTAAAAATTTAATTTCAGCTATTAATCAATCTAAAAATATTCCACTAAACAGATTTATTTATAGTTTAGGAATCAGACAAATTGGTGAAACTACGGCGAAAGATATTGCGAAAAAGTTTGGAAGTTTTGAGAAATTTGAAGAAAAAGTTAAAGAATTAATTATTCTCCAAAAAGAAAAGATAGACATGAGTATTTTGAAAGAAGAATTCGGAGTAGAAGGAATTGGAGAAAAGAGTCTTGAGTTCTTAATTGATTATTTTAAAGATATAAAGAAACAAAAATTCTTAAAAGAATTATTGTTAATAGTAAATATTGAAAATCCAAAAAATATTTTAGAGAAGAATTCTTTAAAGTTAAAGGGTAAAACTTTTGTTATTACTGGAGCGTTATCACAACCCAGAGAATATTTTAAGGATTTAATAGAAAGAATGGGTGGAAAAGTTTCTGGCTCAGTTTCTACTAAGACTGATTATCTGTTGTTAGGAGAAAATGAAGATAATAAAATATCGACTAAAGAGAGTTCTGCTAGAAGTTTAGGAGTCAAGATTATTAATGAAGAGGAATTTAATAAACTTTTAAAATAGATACTTTTCTGTTAAAATAGATTATAAATATGTCCAAAGTAGAATTTAAAAAAGAAGATTTAGAAAATGTCGCCAAGTTGTCTCGGTTAAGTATAAATGAAAATGAAGCTGACAAACTCTTATTTCAAATTAAAGAGATTTTAAATTATGTTGGATTAGTTTCAGAGATTGCTAACAATGGAACTAGTTCTTCAGGTGGAGCTGGATATGGGGAGCAATTTGTTGATACTTATAATAAAAATGTAATTCGTGAAGATAGAGCCTTAACTGAGGGTAATTTCTACACTAAGAATATTTTAGAAAATTCTCCAAAGAGTGAAAATAATTATATTGTCGTCTCCCAAGTGTTAGCTAAACATAAAAATAAAGCAAAATAATATGAATAATATTGAAGATATTTATAATAATTTAAGATTAAGAAATAAATCAGTTCGCGATATTGTCGAAGAATCTTTGAAAATTATAAATGAGAAAAATAAAAAATTAAATGCCATAATTAGAGTTTATGATAAAGAATTTATTGATAGTCAGATTAAACGGGCTGAAGAATTAATTAATACTGATAAAGGTGGAAAATTAACTGGAGTTCCAATCGTTGTTAAAGATAATATTTTAGTTAAAGGACAAATCTCTTCAGCTGGATCTAAGATGTTAGAAAATTACACTGGAGTTTATAATGCTAGTATTATTCAAAAATTATTAGACGAGGGAGCTATCTTAATCGGTTCAGCTAATATGGATGAATTTGCAATGGGATCATCTGGAGAGACATCATACTTTGGAAAAACTTTAAATCCTATTGATAATTCTCGAGTGCCAGGTGGTTCATCAGCCGGTTCAGCTGTTTCAGTTTCAGCTGGATTTGTACCAATCGCCCTTGGGTCAGATACTGGTGGATCAATTAGACTTCCAGCGGCATTTTGCAATCTAGTTGGATTTAAACCAACTTATGGGGGTGTTTCTAGATATGGATTAATCGCCATGAGTAGTTCATTAGATCAGATCGGGACATTTTCTAATACTGTAGCAGATACCAAAATATTATTTGAAGGAATTAATTTCTATGATGAGAAAGATGCTACTTCAATTCCCGAAAATATTCGTCAAGAAAAAAATAATCTAGAGAAGAAATATAAAGTTGGTGTTCCAAAAATTTTAAACGAAGAGAAATTTAAAAGTAAGGTCGATCCTAAAATATTAAAGGATTTTGAAAAGCAAAAGGAGAATTTTAAAAGTCTTGGTTATGAAGTTGTAGAAGTTGATATATCTGATCTTGATAAAGCTCTTGCAATTTATTATATAATTTGTCCATCAGAAGTCTCTTCAAACATGGGTAGATATGATGGAGTTCGATATGGTTTATCAATTGGAGGACAAGATACTGTAGAAAATTTTACTAATTCTCGAAGCGAAGGGCTAGGTGAAGAGGTTAAGCGAAGAATATTGCTTGGGACTTATATTTTGTCAGCCGGATATTACGATGCTTATTATAATCAAGCCATTGTTGCTAGAGAAGTCTTGAAGAAGCAATTCGAAGAAGCTTTCAAAGAAGTAGATGTTATCTTAACTCCCACAGGAGCAACACTACCATGAAAATTTGGAGAGATAACTGATCCATTACAGATGTATCTAGTCGATCTTTTAACCGTCTCAGCTAATATTATTGGCTCGCCAGCCATCTCTATACCAACTACTAAGAGAGGCGAAGTGAATGAAGATAATTTACCAACTTCAATTCAATTAATCGGAGAGGCTTTTTCTGATCAGAAATTATTAGATATTGCCATTGAAATTGAAGAGAAAATTCAAAATTCTTAAGATTTTTAAGAAATACATTTGTGATATAATTTAGTTATTAATGCTATGTATTCTTTTAATTTAGATTATATTTTCAATTTCGTTTATAATATTTTTTTAGCGATTAGATATGCAATTGTCTTTTGGATATTAAGAATTACCCCAGAGCAATATTTGTCTGATCATCAATATGATGCTTGGGACGGGCTAAGAGATAGAGGTTGGATTTCAACTTCTACAGAAGCTGTTACTAAAAATACGGATCAAGTTGTATATTTAGGTCAAGTCACTAACGATCATCACTCTAAAGCGGGAGATGTTGTTCAGCAAGTTAAATCAGTCCCTTGGTTTCAAGGATTACATTTCTCAATACAAAATCCAATCCTTTCTTTCTTAGCTGATGTTCTGTCGGTTTTAGCTTTCTTTGTCATTTTATTATTAATCTATATATTATTTCGATGGTTAGCATTAGTCTTAGCTTCAAATAATCAAGAGAAAAATAAAAAAAGAGAAGAAAGATTACAAGCTAAAATTAATAGAATTAATGAAAGAAGTAAGCAAAATGAAATGAATCGAGTTAGGGAAGAAACAGATCGAGTTAATTTAGAAAATGAAGTTAAAAAGAAATTAGGGAATAAAGAGAAAAATTCTAAGGTTGAAAGTATTTATTATAAGATAGAAGAAAAAAAGATTGAAAATAATATAGAAAATTTACCAGCCGGTATTCCAAATTTACCAATCGATGAGAACGATTTAACTTCTTCTGAGAAAGAAGAAATACAAGCTGATAATAACATACTTTTAAATTATCAAGTAAAAAATTATATTCAAGAAAAAGAAAATCAAATTTTAAAAGTCAAATCTAAAAATAATTTAAAATTTGAAAAAAATTCTAATATTATGACTAGTATAGCCATCCCAGCTAAAGATTTAGAAGAAAATATTAATAAAGATAAGAAAAAAGCTTGATATGAGGAAAGATGGCAAATAATCTTAGGGTATATGAGAGGGTCCGAAGATGCTTTAATTAGAATTGGTATTATTGAGGCTGATAATTTATTAGAAGTGGTTTTAAATGATAAAGGGTATTTAGGGAATACTTTATCAGAGAAATTAACTCAAGCTAATTTTAAAAGTATAGACCTGGCTTGATCAGCTCATAAAATAAGAAATAGAATTGCTCACGATGGCATGAATTTCGTCTTAACTGAGAGGATTGCTAAGCAAACTATTGAGTCATACCGAGCGGTATTTAAGGAGTTGAAAATAATTGAATAAATTTGTTATACTTATATAGTATTATTAGCGGTGCTTTTTAATATAAAATTATAAATATATGGATAATAATGAACTTCATGAGAATAAAGTCGCTGAGGAACATAGCTCAGAACACTCTCATAATAAAGGGGAGAGTCATAATTCTAATTTAAAAAATGATTTAGAAAATGAGAAAGTTTGGTGCGGTTTAGCTTATTTAATATTTTTCTTGCCATTAATTTTAATTCCTAAATCTAAAAATGGTAAATATCATGCCAATCAAGGATTAATATTATTATTGACTTCTGTGGTCGGTAGTATAGTTTTAGGATTTGTCCCATATTTTGGGTATTTATTGATGGTTATATTCAAGCTTGGTATATTTATTTTATTTATTATTGGTTTAATGAACGGGTTTAGTCAGAAAGAAAAACCTTTACCATTGATTGGTCATTTATTTAATATTATTAAATAAATATAGCTATTTAAAATAAGAGCTCTCAGAATTGAGGGTTTTTATTTTTAGATAAGTTTGCTATCATAATTATATGAAAAGAGAAGATTTTAAAAAATTTAATTTACCAGAGTCTCCTGGAGTATATTTTTTCCTAGATAAGAAATATAATAGAAAATCTTTACCAGAAAAGAAAAATATTTTATATATTGGTAAAACTACCAGCTTGAAGGACAGGGTTAATAGTTATTTTTCAAGCGATATTATCAAGACTCGAGGTATTCGGATACAAAGCATGGTGGAGAATGCTAAGGGTATTTATTTTATTAAGACTGATTCAGTTTTAGAAGCAATTATTTTAGAATCTAAATATATTAAAGAATTTCGCCCATTTTTTAATATTAAAGAAAAAGACGATCGAAGTTATTCTTATGTAATTTTTACTAAAGAAAAATACCCGAGAGTTTTAATTATTCGTGGAAGAGAATTAGATAAAGATAAAGATTTAAAAATTTTAAAAAAGTTCGGACCATTTGTTTCGAAAGCTGAGTTATTGGAAGTAATGAAATTCATCAGAAAACTTTTTCCATATCGAGATAAATGTAAATTAAATGAGAAAAGGGGGTGTTTCAATTATCAATTAGGATTATGTCCTGGAGTTTGTATTAATTTAATCACCGAGAAAGAATATATTAAGACTTTAAAAAGTATAGCTACTATTTTAGATGGGAATATTTCTAAAGTTATAAAGGATTTAGAAAAAGAGATGAAGATTTTAATTAAAAAGCAAGAATTTGAAAAGGCCATGGTTGTTCGCAATAAGATTGAAAGATTTAATTCCTTAAAAGATTTAGCTTTTATCAAAAAAGAAGATAATTTAGATTCAGATAATCCTTTTAGGATTGAAAGCTATGATATTTCTCATATTTCTGGGTCTAATCGGGTTGGGGTCATGGTAGTAGCTACAAATGGTGAATTCGATAAGAGTCAATATCGTAAATTTAAATTAAATGAAAATATCAACGATGATCTTCTAGGGTTAATGGAGGTATTAGAGAGAAGGTTTCAGCATATTGAATGGCCAAATCCTAATATTATTTTAATTGATGGAGGTAAAACTCATTTAGAGTATATTATTAAGGCTTTACGGAGATTAGTCAAAGAACAAATTTATAAAAATATTCGCTTTTTCTCAGTAGTGAAAGATGATAAACATGAAGCTAGAGAAGTTTTAGGAATTAGTCCTGTGGATAACCTGAGTTTAGAAAAATTTTTAATTAAGGTTAATGCTGAGACTCATCGTTTTGCTATAGCTTACCATAAAGCATTAAGAAATAAGATTAAATAGAAATTAAATTTTACAAAAATTATAAAGTATGCTCTAAAGTTTTTTTTTAGTTTGAAATACATTTTTATTTTGTCAAAATTTAACTATTTTTATATCTTAAAAATAAGGTTTTTTTGGTTTAAAAATAGTAAATAAATTATGATTTTTTTTATATTATATAATAAGATTAAACTTAGACTGTATTTGATTTTTTTATAAATTTTTCAATAATCTTTTAAATTTATGTCTGAAAATAATAATATTAATCAATTAAAGTTTGTCAAAAAAAGGAATTTATCTTTAGAGAAATTCGATATAATTAAAATTTCTAAAGCTGTTAATGGAGCAATGTCAGAGTTGAAGATAAATGAAGAAAAAGAAGTTTCAAGGGTGGCTAATTTAGTTGTTGATAAGTTGATTAAGAAGATGAATATGGCTAAAAGTTTAAAAGATGATCTTGGATTAGATACTTTAAATGCTAAGCGAGAAGATTTAGTTAAAGGAATATTTTGGATTGAGGATATTCAAGATCTCGTTGAAGAAACTTTAATGGAAGCTAAATACTTTGATGTAGCTAAAGCTTATATTTTGTATAGAGAGAGTCATGCTAAGTTACGAAAAAGAGATATTTTCCAAAAAAGACTAAATTTAAAACCATATGAATATCCAGAGCTGTATGAATATGTAAATGCTATAAGACATTCTTATTGATTACACACTGAGTTTAATTTTACTAAAGATTTGCAAGATTTTAAGGTAGAAGTTAATGAGATTGAAAGAAATGCAATTAAAAATGCCATGTTAGCTATTGCTCAAGTTGAAGTAGCCGTAAAATCTTTCTGAGGAGATGTTTACAAGAAAATGCCTAAGCCAGAAATTGGAGCAGTTGGAGCAACTTTTGCTGAGAGTGAAGTTAGACATACTGATGCTTATGCTCATCTTTTAGAATTATTAGGATTAAATGAAGAATTTACGAAAATTAAAGAAATCCCAGCTTTGTTACAGAGAGTAGAATATTTAAATAAAAGTATACAAAATGCTCGTAGTGAAGATAATCAAGAATATACTTTATCTATATTATTATTTTCTTTATTTACCGAACATGTTTCTTTATTTTCCCAGTTTTTAATTATAATGTCATTTAATAAGAGAAGATATTTATTTAAAGGGATTTCTAATGCAATTGAAGCCACTAGCAAAGAAGAACAAATTCATGGATTATTTGGAATTGATTTGATTAATATTATTAAGAAAGAGCATGGAGAGTGGTTTAATAAAGAATTTATTGAGAAAATTGTAAATGCTTGCAAAGAAGCGTATAAGTCTGAGGAGAAAGTAGTAGATTGAATATTAGAAAAAGGTGAATTATCTTTCTTATCTAGGGAAACCATTTTAGCTTTTATTAAGAATAGACTTAATAATTCGCTTGAAGCAATTGGAATTTCTAAAATATTTGAAATCGATGATGAATTATTGAAGGAAACTAATTGGTTCAATGAAGAAATTATTGTGACCAAGCATGTTGATTTCTTTGGTAAGAAATCAATCAATTATAATAAGCGAAGCCAGAGTATTACTGGGGAGGATTTGTTTTAAATTATCAGTCAAATATTAATAATAATAATTAAAAATAAAAATATGGAATGGTTAAATCAATATAGTAGAAAATTTTTAGAAAAAGATTATCTTTTACCGGGTAATACCCCAGAGGGTAGAATTATGGAAATTGCTAAATCTGCCGAAATGATTTTAAAAAAACCAGGTTTTGCTGATAAATTTTACAATTATATGTCAAAGGGCTACTATTCTTTAGCTACTCCAGTTTGGCTTAATTTTGGCTTAGAGAGAGGCTTGCCAATTTCTTGCTTTGGATCTTATGTTGGTGATGATATGGGGCAAATCTTATTTACTTTATCTGAAATTGGAATAATGACTAAGCTTGGTGGAGGGACTAGTGCTTATTTTGGCGAAGTTAGAGGCAGAGGAGCTAAAATTAAGAATAATGGATTTTCCTCAGGGTCAGTTCATTTTATGCAAATGTTCGATACCAATTCTAATGTTATTTCACAAGGATCAGCTCGTCGAGGTCATGTGGCTCTTTATTTACCAATTGAGCATCCTGATATTTTAGAGTTTTTAGAGTTAGGAATGGAGGGAAATAAGATTCAAGAATCAACTTATGCAGTTACTGTTACAGATAAATGGTTTCAAGAGATGATTGATGGAGATAAAGAAAAAAGAAGTATTTGAGCAAAAGTTTTAGAAAGAAGAAGTCAGATAGGGTATCCTTATATTATTTTTATTGATAATATGAATAATGGGACGGTAGAAGTTTATAAAGACAAAGGATTGAAAATACACGCTAGTAATCTTTGTAGTGAAATTGCCTTACCAAGTAATGAGAATTGGTCTTTCGTCTGCTGCTTATCGTCATTAAATATTTTATATTATAATGAATGGAAAGACACTGATGTGATAGAGACAATGGTTTATTTCTTGGATGCGGTGATGGAGGATTTTATAGTAAAGTTAGAGACTAAAAGAGACAGTAAAGATTTTAAAGATAGACAGAGTTTTTTGTTTATGGAGAGAGCTTATAATTTTGCTAAAGCCAATCGAGCGCTTGGAATGGGAGTATTGGGCTGGCATTCTTTTTTACAGAATAATTTAATTTCATTTGAGAGTGAAAAAGCTAAAGAGTTGAATAAGGAAATATTTAAACTAATTAAGGATAAGGCTTATTTGGCATCAAGAGAATTAGCTAAAGAATTAGGTGAGCCAGAAATATTAAAGGGTTATGGAAGAAGAAATACTACCTTATTAGCTATTGCTCCAACTACCTCAAGCTCATTTATTTTAGGACAAGTTTCTCAAGGAATTGAACCAGTATTTTCAAATTGTTTCGTTAAAGATTTAGAAAAAATTAAAGTAACTTTTAGAAATAAATATCTAGAGAAATTATTAATTGATAAAAATAAAAATACTGATAGCACTTGGCAGAGCATTTTGGAAAATGATGGCTCGGTTCAGCATTTAGATTTCTTATCTAAAGAAGAGAAAGATATTTTCAAAACTTTTCCAGAAATAGAACAGAAAGTAATTATTGAACAAGCTGCTGATAGGCAGAAGTTTATTGATCAAGCCCAATCAATTAATTTAATGATTGATAGCGCCAATACTTCTATCAAAGATGTAAATGCTTTGTATGTATTAGCTTGGAAATTAGGAGTGAAGTCACTTTATTATCAGCATAGTTTAAATGCGGCTCAACAATTTAATCGTCAAAGATTACAAAGTATAAAAAATAGTAAATCAGAAAATAAAAAAGAGTATAAAGTAACTGTAACTGAAGGAGATAATGTTTGTGTATCGTGCGAAGCTTAAGTTTAGCAATTAGAATAGAATAAATATATGGATAATTTTTTAAAGGATTTTATACTGAAGTCTAATTCTAAAGCTTTAGCTACTTTAGGAAATGACGGAGTAAATGTAGTTCCAGTTTCAACAGTATTTATTGAAGAAGATAAAATAATTTTAATTAATTATTTTATGGATAAGACTTTGAAAAATATTTTATCTAATAATGAAGTTTCTCTAGCGGTTTGGAAAGATTTGTACGGATATCAGATTAAGGCTTTATGTGATTATAAAGAAAAGGGGGAATTATTTGAGAAAATTTGCCTAAAAGTAAAAGAAATATTACCAGAAAGGATAGTGAAAGGTATTCTAATCTTAACTCCACAAGAAATAATTGATATTGCTCCAACTAAAGACACTAAAGAGCATTTCTTACTTATGATATAATTTTATATATAAATTATGTCTCAAGATAAAAAAACCATAGCTATAATTCGCGGGGGCATATCTGATAGATATAGATCAATGCAAAATGGAGCAAAGGTGATTTTATCTTTAGGAAAACACGAAGATAAATTAAAAGTCGTAGATGTTGTTTTAGATGAGAAAAATAATTGATTTGAAAGAGGTGTGCCATCCGATCCACATAAAGTTTTCTCGAAAATTGATTATTATATAGACTTTACTAATAATTTTAAGGAAAGTTATCATGATTTAGCTAAAAAATTAAAAGTTAAACCTTTATTCCAAGATGAGTATTTAAATTCTTTGAATCGTTTAAGTATAGCTAGACTTTTAGGTCAATTAAATATAAAAGTTCCAAAATATGAAGTCATTCGAAAAAGTGATAACTTAGAATTAAGTTTAAAGAATATATGGTTAAAATTTCAAATGCCATTAGTAATTAAAGATATTAAGCATAATTTCAATGAGAAAAGTCTGCTAACTTATTCATTTTTGGAAGCATTAAATCAAACTCGTAAAATTTTAAATGAAAATGACGAAGTTATTATTCAAGAATATGTTTTTGGTAAATATATTTCAACGGCAGTATTTCCTAAGTATAGAGACGAGGATAATTATATTCCAACTTCAATTGAAGTATCAACTTTTAATATTTTGGATAATAATTTAAGTAGTAAAAGTATTCAACAAAAATGCCTGATTGATCACAATTGTGAAAAGAGAAGTTTAGTTTTTATAGAAGATGATTTAAAAAGAGATATACAAAATATAACTAAGGAAATACAAAAGGCCATTTTAAGTGATCAGCATAGTATGTTAGATTTAGTTTTAATTCAAGATAAAAATAAAAAAACAAATACTTTAAAAGTTTTAGATATACATTTAAGACCGAACTTATTTGAAGATTCTAGATTTGATTTTATTTTAAAGAATTCTGGTGTTAATATGGGGGATTTTATATTAGATAGAATCTTAAAGCTTAAAAGATCTAAATTTGACTAAAGTAATAATTTAGTTTATACTTAAAAGTGGTATATTTTCTTAAATCAATTAAATTCTTTAAAATGGATTTAGAAATAAATAAAACAGATGATAATATTGTTTATATGTTGATCTCAGAAAAATTCTCAACCGAGGATCATAGGATCGATCTTGAGGAGGGAGATACTATAACTGAAGAGGAGTATAATCAGTTAAGTGTTTTTGAGCAAGGATTTTTTAAGAAAATTATTTTGAGAGGATATCTATAGAAGGTTATTTTAAACCTTTAAACCACTAATTTATTAGTGGTTTTTATTTTAAGTTTAATAGATTTAACAGTTCTTTACTTTCCATCTTATTTAATTCTTTAAATTCTCCAATTTTCATTTTTACTGAGGTTATAAATAATATTCGAGTCCTTTTTAAGGAAGCGATCGTTAGATTAAGTGCATTCAGCATCCTTCTAATCTCATGTTTTTTCCCTTCGGTTAAAATTATTTTTATTACAGTCTTATTATCAGGATCTAAAATGACTGATTTGGCAGGGGCATATTTTGCTTCTCTAGTATTAATCCCTCTTTCTAAGATAGTTTTAACTCGAGGAGTAGTTTTTTCTTTAATCTTAACTAAATATTCCCTTTCAATTTTATTTTCAGGATTTAGTAAGGCTTCTACGATACGAAAGTCATTACTGTAAAGTAATAAACCCTCACTTTCTTTATCTAATCTACCGATCGGTTCATATCTTACTCCATTTAGAAGTTTAAATTTTGTCTCTTCTCCGCGCGGTTTATTATATTTAAAGTATTTTAATTCATCGAATTTTTGATTTAGAAATATACTATCCCCATCTTTTATTTTTTGACCCAAGATCGCAATTTTGTTGTTTATATGGATTAATTTACTATTTATTAATTTATCTGTTTCTCTACGACTCATTATTCCAAGGTCACTTAGATATTTATTTAATCTAATACCAGTAGGTATTCCTTTTTTTGAATAATTGTTTAGATTTATTTTTAATTTCATATTTTTATGATCAGATTTTTACTTCTTCTTTTTTTGTAAAATTCTTACTTAGAATTTCGCTTCTAGTATCATTTTTTGTTTCTATTTTTTCTGTTTCCCCATTCTTTTTATCTTTAATTTTTACGATTATAAATAAAGATAAAAGTCCCATAATTCCAACTATTAGAAATAATAATTTAATATCTATATTGAGTAATTTTATTAAGATAGCTCCTATACCAGTTATGATGACAAAAGATATATTAGAAATATTTTGGAATAGAGCAATTAGACCAACATTTTTACTACTTATACTTTTGTAAAAATAGGTGTAGTTACTAGTCTCATTAATAGTTGCACCAAGTCTGGCAATAAATATTAAAATTATCCAGATCAGAATATTATTGGTAGTTATTCTAAATAAATACACAGAAATTAAGACTAAACTGAAAATAATGATTCCAAAGATCATGGGTCTTTTCTCCCCAAAAATTCTATCAGAATATTTACCTAGATTATAAGGAACAATAATAAATGGGATGATTGATATTGGAACTAGTAATTCTAAATACATAAACATCGGTATATTCAATATATTTACTAAATAAATAGCTAAATATATTGTAACTATGGCATAGAAGGAATTTAATACAAAAGAAGACACTAGAACTCCTCTGAGATTTTTATTTCAACCAATAACATTAATGCTTTTAAGCATACTTATATTACCATATTCAGGTTCTTCAATTTTTGTATAGTATTTTTTAATTAAGTAGTATATAGGTAATATTGATAAGGCACTAATTATGAACAACCCACTAAAACCAATTAAATTAAAGATTAAAGAAGAGAAAAACGGAGCTAGGATTGCACCTAAGTTTAATATAGTTAAGACTGTTCCTCTAATACCGCCAGTATGTTCATTTTTAGAGAACATTTCTATAAATATACTTAGAGATATGTAAATAATATTGAATAATACATATTGAATAATAAAAGCGACAACAATAACAAAATAAGATAAATAACTAGAAAAGGCTAAAAGTGTAGTTATAATTAACTGAATAATTAAACATCTAATCAGCATTTTAGCATTAGTCATTTTTTTGAAAAATCTATTTAAATAATTAGAGATTATAATACAAAAAAAAGAAGCGATAGCGAATAAAATACTCATTGTGCTTTCAGAGAAATATTTATTTAAATAAGTCGCTAATATATAATATAAAGAGAAATAATGGAAAGCGTAAAACATTATTGCCACATAAGAAATACTCAAGAAATTTCTTGATTCGTCTTTATTCATAGAAATTATTATAGCATCATTTTTAAACTAAGATTATAACCGGAATAATCACTGGTCTCTTTGCAGTCTTTTGTAATAAGAATTTAGTTATAGACTCACTTAAATTATTTTTAATTTGATCCATATCTACATTTATATTTTTATCCAACTCTTCTTCAATTATTTTCTTAGCTAGAGATCTAGTCTGATATAGCAGTTCCTGAGACTCTTTTAGATATACAAAACCACGAGAAATTAGGTCTGGAGACTTTTTTAATTTTCTAGTCCGATTATCTAAGACTCCAATCACTACAAACATACCATCTTCAGCCAAAGCTTGCCTGTCTCTTATAACTACATCTTGTATTTTACCTACAGACATACCATCGACAACTAACATTTCATTAGGGGCGTATTCTTTAAGGGAAACGATCTTTGCTCCTACATTTTGAATCTCGATAATCATTCCGTTATCAGGAATAATAATATTCTCATCAGGCATACCAAGACTTCTTTCAATATCAGCATGAACTCTCAACATATAATGATATCCATGAACTGGAATAAAAAATTTAGGATGAATTTTCTGATGTATTCAGATTAATTCATCATGATTAGCGTGCCCAGAAGAATGCACATCGGAAGTTTTATAATGAATAATATGAGCTCCTTTACGAGATAATTTATCTTTTAGCATTTGCACTGCTCTTTCATTTCCAGGGACAATCGAGGAAGACATAAGGATGGTAGTATTCTTATTTAATTTAATATACTTATGAACTCCATTCGCTGCTCTATTAAGGACTGCAAACTCTTCTCCTTGAGCACCGGTCGCTAATATTACAACTCGCTCCGGGGGATAATTATCAATATCTTCAATCGGAATTATTATTTTAGGATCTACACGAAGCATACCTGCTGCCTTAGATACTTCGACATTGGTCTTAATACTTCGTCCTTCAATCGCGATTTTCTTTCCAAAACTTTCAGCCATCTCCATAATTTTTAACATTCTTTCAACTTGAGAGGAGAAGGTAGCAATAATTAATCTTCCAGGGGTTTCTTTAATTATTTTTTTAATATTATCAAAAACAACTCTATCTGAAATAGAAAACCCCGGGTTCTCACAATTAGTAGAGTCGGTTAACAGACAAAGTATATTTTTATTTTCAAATATTTTATATCTTTCAATTTCTGTTTCGGTTGGTACTCCATTATCATGATCTAATCTCAAATCTCCAGTATGCACTATGTCTCCATAAGGGGTTTCTATAATTAATCCCATAGAGTCTGGTATAGCATGAGAAACTGCAAAGAATTTTGCCTTTAATTCACCTAATAATATAGTATCCTCAGTCTCAACTATTTCTAAATTTAATGGATCAAGATGTGGAAATTCTTCATGTCTTTTCTTAATCATTAAAGCCGTAAATTGTCTGGCATATATTTTCGGATTACCAATTCTTGGTAAGATATAGGGGATTGCTCCAATATGGTCTAAGTGACCATGAGTAATTAGCATACCTTTAATCTTATGTTTATTTTCTTCAAGATAACGGGTGTTAGGTAAAATACATTCAATTCCTGGAGTGGTACTTTCAGAAAACTGAAATCCACAATCTACAACAACTATAGAATCTTTATACTCAATACAACTCATATTTCTACCAATTTCTTCTACTCCTCCTAGGTTAATGATACGAATAGAGTCATTAGCTAATTGAGGAATATGAGCTAATTCTGTTTCCTGACTGATTATACTTTCAAATTTCGGACCTGAATTTTTACGATTCCGAATTGGTGGTCTAGATATTGATCTTTTACTCATACCAGCATAACTACTACGGCTAGAGCGAGTATTACCATTTTTTCTACTTATATTATTGTTATTTATTTTTTGATTATTATTCATATTTTTATTTCTTAATTTAATATATTTGATAATTTTTCTATTATTTTTTTCTGATAAGTAAATTTCCAGATTCTTTCTTCGGATTTATACCATTCTTCAACATCAGAAAATCTGTCGCTATAATTTTGTAAGGAAGTGGCTATTTTATTTTGTAATACTTTAGCAAAGTTTTTATCTTTAATTAAATAAACAAAATTATTTGAATATAAGGGTATAGCAGGGAGCTCCTTAGTTAATTCATAATTAATATTATTTAAAGCTTTTTCTCTCTCAAGCACATCTATACTATTTCTAAGTATATCTAAGTTATTATCTAAATTTTTACTAACATAATTAGTAATATTTAAACCAGGATAATTTCTTGATGTTGAATCCCAAAAAGCATATAGATCAGTATCTTTTTCTATGATGTTACCAAAAAGTAATATTTCGAAATCTCTATTTTTAATTATATCACTAAGCTCATTTAGATTATACACTAATATATTTACTTTTATTCCAGCTTTTTGCCAATTTTCAGCAATTTGCTCAGCAACTTTTTTTAAATCATCAGTATCTCCGGTACTAATAGTCAAAGTGCTAGATGCTGGAAGAGCTTTAATATCCTTATCTGTGATTTGATATGAATTATCTAAACCAACAAAAAAGTTATCTTCTTTTTTGTAATAATTTCCAAGGCTATCGTTAAGGATTTGATCTTTATTTAAAAGATTTGCCAGGTATGATCTATTAGATCTATTAGCAAATAAATTATTCTTGTTGGAATTAAAAGAAAGCATAAATATATTAGGTAAAGAACTTTCTAAAATGTAGATATTTTTATTATTTATATTTTTAAAATAATCTCTGTTTAGATAAGCGGTAGTTTCGATAATCCCATCGTTAAAAGCTTCTAATAACGAATCGTCATTTTGATAAATAAATATATTTAAATTATTAATATATGGACGACCAGAGAGATTGTCATGGTTACTAATTAAAGAATATTCATTCGCAACATTATTATTTTTTTGAATATTATATATTTTATATGGACCAGAGCCTACTGGATTAGTATTAAAGTCAGTCATAGAAAATTGGTCATTATTTAAAGTACCTAGAATATGTTTCGGTAAAATTCCAACAGTTAAGCTATTTTCAAAATATAGATAAGGCTTTTTTAAGTGAAAGACTACGGTTTCATCATCTATCTTTTCAACTGTAACACCTTCAAAATCTAAATATAACGGGCTTTTTAATTCCTTATCTTGTATTTTGTTAATAGTAAATACAACATCGTCAGCTTTTAGAGGATAACCGTCTTGGAATTTTGCTTTTTTATTTATGATTAATGTGTAAGTTAGCCCATCATCACTTTTTTCTAAACTAACAGCTAAATCTGTTATTACATTCCCGTTAGTATCTTTTTTCATCAAACCAGAAAATATTAATTTAGTTAAATCTTTATCACTATCAGAATTGGCCAAGACTGGATTGATGTATCTTGGTATGCCAATTATACCCTCATTTAAAGTTCCACCATAAGTTGGTATAGAGATTAAAAATTTATTACTAAAACTATTTATAGATAGAAGTAGAAAAATAATCGCAATTATAATACTTATTCAGAATATAAAGATTTTTTTAATATTAAGAGATTTGTAACTATATATATAACTAGATTTTAAAATTTGTAATTTCTTTTTTAATTTATTAGCATTGTGAATCCTCTTCATATTTTCAATACTTTTTTCTAACTCTAAATTGACAGTATCTAATTGACTTAATTTTAGCTCATTACTAAGATTTTTTTGAATTTTTAACTTAGACTTTTTTTTAGAATTTTCTAGATCAGAGTTATCGTTATTATCGCTGTTTATTATTATATCTTCCATATTTTTTAATCACTCTAAGTGATTAGATTAATTTAATATCTATTTTATTTAAGATTATAGTTAATAGATTGATTTATTTATCGAACGAATAAGGCAAATATATTTAAGAAAGCGAAAACTATCGCTACGATTATAGTAGTTTGAAATAGAGTTTTTTCAAAACCTCTTTTTTTATTACTGATTCCTAATGAATCTCCAGCTCCCAATCCAGCTCCATCGGTATTTGCCTTTTGGAGTAAAATCAGAACAATTAATAAAATAGAGACAATTGTAACTAAAGTTAATGCCCAATTCATGATCTTTAAATTATAACAAATAGTTGTATTTTTAGCAAATTTAAAATTTTAGATTTTCAATTTTATCTACCACCATTGTCTTTTCTCCATTTTTATTAGCTATTTTCCCAGATAAAATTAAAGGAGTATTTAAAATGATTTTATTTTTTAATTCTAGATAATTTTTAGGAAAAATAGCTACTTCAAATTTTCCAGTAAGATCAGAAACTTTTAAAAGAGCCATATAATCTCCTTGTTTAGTTTTAGTAATTTTGATTTTATCAATTAGAATCGGTAAGTTTATATTTTTCCCTTCTTTAATATCTGAATTATTTTCTTCTATTATATTTTTAATATTAATTGAACGATTTAATATTTTTTCAGCATAAATGTCTAAGGGAGATCCGGATATGTAATAACCAGTCAATTCTTTCTCCCAGGATAATTTTTCTGCTTTGCTAGCACTGGCACATTTTTTTAATTTAAAAGTAGAAACATTATTATCATTATTAAATAAATTAAATAAATTATTTTGTTCTTTATTTTCTTTGACTTGTTTTTTATGATACTGCAATAACTCATCTAAATTAAACAATAATTCATTTCTTTCCCCAAGATCATCCAGAGCCCCACACTTTATTAAAGATTCTAAACTTTTTTTATTTAAATCTTTATGGTTAATGCGATGGATAAAGTCTTCTAAGTTTTTATATACCCCATTAGTTAATCTCTCTTTAATTAATGCTTCGGAAATATTCTGCCCTAAATTTTTAATTGTGGAGAGTCCGAATCGTATAGCTTCAGCATATTTCTGATTATTTTTATCTTCAACAATACTAAATCCAGCCATTGAGTAATTAATGTTTGGAGGTAAAACTTCTATTTGCATTCTACGAGCTTCAGTTATAATTTCAGAAACTTTATCAATGTCTTGAGATTCCTCAGTTAAGATAGCACTTAAGTAGGCCACGGGGTAATTTGCTTTTAAATACGCAGTTTGATAGGCTACTCGTCCATATGAAGCAGAATGGGCTTTATTAAATCCGTAAGCAGCAAAGGGTTCAATCCAATGCCACAATTCTTCTGCCTTTTTTCTTGGCCAATTGGAATAAGAGATACAACCAGAGATGAATTTTTCTTTTTGTTTTTCCATTTCTTCCGGAATTTTTTTACCAACTGCTTTACGGAATTTATCGGCTTCTCCTCAAGTATATCCAGCAATTTTAATTGACATTAATAATAAATCATCTTGATACACTAAGACTCCAAAAGTCTTCTCTAATATTTCTTTTAGATTCTTATCATCATATAAATAAGTTACTAATTTTGGATTATGTTTTCTTTCGATATAAACTGGAATATTAGCAATTGGTCCAGGACGATATAAAGCAACCATCGCATTAATATCATAGATAGTAGTTGGCTTAAGATCTTTTAAAAACTTAGTCATTCCAGATCCATTTAATTGAAATAGCCCAATAGTTTCTCCATTAGATAATATTTCGTAAGTATTTTTATCTTCCAAATCAATTTCTTCAATATTAATAACTTTTCCATATCTTTCTTTGATCAAATTAATAGCAGTTTTCAAAATAGTTAAATTTCTAATACCAAGGAAGTCAAATTTTAAAAGCCCAGCATTTTCCTCATCTACGGAATGCATATCATATTGGGTGATTATTTTGTCACCAATTTTTGGATCATATTGAATAGGAGAATAATCTTCAATCTTGGTAGGGGCAATCACTACTCCAGCCGCATGCACTCCAATATGACGAACTAATCCTTCGACTTTCTTGGCCATATCTATTATAGTTGCAACTTCACGATCAGTTTCATACATCTTTTTAAGATCAGGAACATCATTTAAAGCCGTATCAATAAATACTGGGAAGCCTTGTTTTGGCATCGGGATTAATTTAGAGATTTTGTCTCCTAAGGAATAGGGATATTTCATGGCTCGAGCCACATCTTTTACCGCACCTCTCGCTTGCATAGTTCCAAAGGTTCCAATTTGAGCGACATTTTTTTTGCCATATTTATTTCTAACATAATTAATCACTTCATCTCGTCTATCATCAGCATAATCCATATCAATATCCGGGGCGGAAGGTCTCTCTGGGTTTAAGAATCTCTCAAAGGGGATTTGATAAATTAATGGATCACAACTAGTAATAAATAATAGATAAGTTGTTATGCTACCAGCCACTGATCCTCGAATATTAGTTAAAATACCGTTATCAGAAGCATATTTTATTAAATCATATACGGTTAAGAAATACGGAGCATAGCCCTTTTTCTTTATAATCTCTAATTCATAATTTAACCTCTCTATTACCTCAGGAATTCTCTCTGGAAGAATTTTTCGTTTAGCAATTCCTTCTGTAGCAATTCTTTTTAAAACATCATCAATAGTCTTACCACTTCCTAACTCCTCCCCATAATCTTTTTGAATATTTGGAAAATGTCATTTACCGAGTTCGATCTCACAATTTAGAGTTTCAGCTAAGTTATAAGTGTTTTGAATTAAGTCGATTCCAAACTCTTCTTGAATACTTTTAAATTTATCTTGAGCCTCATTAGTGTTGATAAAAGAGAAATCTGAGTTTTTAAATTTATATTGATATAATTCCTCATCCTCCATCTCTCCATGAATGTTAAATAAGACTTTCTGAGCAGATTTGTCATTAACCGATAAATAATGAGGATTTTGAGTGGCAATTAATCGCTCCGGTTGATTTAGAAAATCTTTGGCGAACTTTATAGTATTTTCTTGTATATTTTTAGCAAAATTAAAAAAAGTCTGTGGAACAATTTCTAGATAAAAACTTTTTTCTCCTAAAATATTTTCAAATTTCTCAATATAAGTTTTAGCTTCGGTAAAATTTTCTTTAGCTAAAATATCAGAAATTTCTCCATCTCCACCACTGGACAAAATAATTAATCCAGAATCCTGATTCAGATTTTCTTTAATATCTTGAAAAGTAAGATGCGGATCTTTATTATCTTTTAAGTTAGCAACGGAAACAATATGTAGCAAGCTTTTATAGCCAAGGTTATTCTTCGCTAAGAAGATTAATTTATATTTCTTTTTGGAATTATTATTACTTCGATAATCCATTTCTACTCCTAGAATTGGTTTAATACCATGTTTAAGGCAAGCTTTATAGAACTCAATTGCTCCATACATATTATTGTAATCAGTAAGAGCAAGATAGGGCATCTTATATTCTTTAGCAATCTTTGCTAAATCATTAACTTGATTAAGAGCTTTAAGAATTGAGTATTGAGAGTGAACTCTTAAATGTATAAAGGGTGTATCATTAGTATGATTAAGACTATTTTCGATAGTTGTATCTTTCATATTTTTAAAGTTTAAATCCAATAAATTGAATACTTTAAAATAAAGATATTTTAAAGTTAAACTTAATATAGCATTATTTCTTAGGTTAAAAATGAGAGTTTTATTATTGACAAATATATATATTAATTATATAATATAATTAGGAATATAGTTCATTTAAAATCTCTTTATATTTTTTAAAGTTTATTTTGAGAGATTGCTTTTTGTTAATTATTTTTAATAGTGGATAAAAAGCAATTTCACAAATTTTTCAAACTTAAAACTTATAAAAATGAAAAAGTTAATTTATTTTTTTGGAATCCTATTTTTAATTTTTGGACTTTTTTCTTGCAAGAAACAGCAAGATCTGGGTGCGAAAGTGTTAGATCCCGATGTTATGGTGCAAGTCAATCCTAATTTAGGATTGATACCATATAATAAGATATATACGGTTTGTGTATATCAAATTGTAAATCCCAATAATTATTCTTACCAAAATAATGGTGAGGATAATTCTCAAACTATCTTTACCTTTGATATTTCCGTAAGGAATTATCAAATGTTTGATAGTTTATATTATGTGGTGGGGAATTCCGGGAATTATTGGAGTGGACCTAGTACGGATCATCTATCTATTACATATAACCAGAAATTAAATCCGGGACAAACTAGTCTTCCGGTAAGTATTTTTGTTAAAAGAATTAAGGACACTACCGGAACGTTAGGAAGCCAATTAGTCCAGATTGTGCCTGAAAATATTTTTTTCTCGCAAAATGGAGTGAATAAAAAGATTGCTCCAGCTTCAAGAGAAAGAAATACTGTTTCTTTTATGGTGAATAATTAATCACTAAAAAAGAAACAATAATATTTTTTAAATGCCTTTTAACTAAAGGCATTTTATTTTTTATTTAAACTTTAAACTTGAAATTAATTATGAAATATGTTAATTTATATAAATAAATAATATAAATATATGGTAGTCCGAATGCGACACACAAGAGCTCATACTGGTAATCGAAGATCTCATCATGCTTTAAAGGCGGCTAATTTACAAATTTGTCCAAATTGTAAAGCTGTTCTACATGCTCATACCGCTTGTGATGCTTGTGGAATGTATAAAGGAAGACAGGTTAAGAAAGTCAAAGCTAAGAAAGCTTAGAAATTTAAAAATAAAACCCCGGATAATCTGGGGTTTTATTTTTAAATATGTGGAAAAGATTTTAGAAGACTTAATTTTTCTTATGTTATACTATAATTAGTAATATAAAAATATGAGTATAAATAGACATTTAGCCCGAGGAATTGCACTTCAAATTCTTTTTGAATTAGATATTAACGATAAATTAAATCTTAAAGAAGGAGATTTAAAAGAAATGATTGATCGCGAAGCTCATGAGTTCGCTTCTACTTCGGATGATGGTTTTATTTATAATTTAATTTCTAATGTTCAATCTCGACTTTCAACTTTAGACGATATTATTGTTAAAGCTGCTCCTGAGTGACCATTAGAAAAGATTAATGCGATGGATAGAAATATTATTAGATTAGGACTAACTGAGTTATTATTTCATAGCGAAACAGTTCCTCCAAAGGTAGCCATTGATGAAGCTATAGAATTAGCTAAGAAATACTCAGGTGTAGCTGCACACAAATTCGTAAATGGAGTGCTTGGGGCAGTTTATAAAGAAATGGGCGAACCAAGAAAAGAGGAACAAGCTCAAAAAAAAACAGATCTGGAAACTATTAACTTAGTTGGTGGAGTAGTTTATGCCGTAGAAGAGAATAAAATCTTCATTGCTTTTGTTAAAGATATTTTTAAACATTGAACTTTACCAAAGGGTAAACTTTTAGATGGGGAAGAAATAAGAGTTGGAGCAATTCGGAAGATTAAAGAAGAGATTGGTTTAGATGTTGTAATTAAAGATAAATTAGAAGAGAATACTTATGTCGCTAATTTAAAATACGATGATGAAGAAGAGATCCTAGACAATGGGCAAGCAGAAGTGATTAAAGTTAGAAAGCCAAAAGAAAAAATAAAGAAGCATGTTATTTATTTCTTAGCTGAAGCTAAGTATTTACCATTAAAATTAGAAAAAGATAATACTGGACTAGTTGAAGCGAATTGATTTATGTTGGATCAGATTGAAACTTTAAATATTTATGAAGACATTAAGTCTATTTTAGCGATTGCAATTAATAAAATTATTAAAAATTATGCCAGTTAAGAAAGTTATTAAAAAAGTTAACAATGAGAGCGAGAAAGATTTCAGCGCTCTTGAAGAAAAGTTAAATATTTTTTTTACCAATAAGAATTTATTAATTCAAGCTTTTATTCACAGATCCTATATTAATGAGAATATTAAACATAATCTTAATCACAATGAGAGATTGGAATTCTTAGGTGACGCAGTCTTGGAGCTTGCTTCGACTACTTATCTTTACCATAAATATACAGAGTTAGCTGAAGGAGAATTGACGGCTTATCGAGCAGCTCTAGTCAATACTAAATCAATCTCAGAGATCGCTAAAGAGTTAGGGTTTAATGATTATTTATTTCTTTCTAAAGGTGAGAGTAAAGATTTTGGTAGGGCACGGCTCTCAATCCTAGCGGATACATATGAGGCTTTTATTGGAGCGGTATTTTTAGATAAGGGTTATGAAGAGGCTGAGAGTTTTATTAAAAGAACTTTATTAATTCATACTGAAGAGATTATCGAAGCAGGAAAATATAAAGATGCTAAGAGTAGAGTCCAAGAATTATCTCAAGATAAATTAGGAGTTACTCCAAGCTATAAAGTCCTCTCCGAATCTGGTCCAGACCATAATAAGCAATTTAGAATCGCTATATATTTCGGAGAGGAGAAAATTGCTGAAGCCACCGGCAAATCTAAACAAGAAGCTGAAACTAATGCTGCCAATGAGGCAATAGTTAAAAAAGGTTGGGGAAAATAAAACTACTCATTAATTGATGAGTAGTTTTATTTTTGAGATTTAATTAGAAATTTCTTCTTGGTCGATCTTCTCTTTTTTCCATTGGTCTTGCGACATTAACGGTTAGATTTCGTCCGTTGAAATCTTTACCATCGAACATTTGAATAGCTTTTTGAGCTTCTTCATCAGTTTCCATTTCAACGAAACCGAAACCTTTAGATCGATTAGTCATTTTATCCATAATAATGGAAGCATTTTTTACATTTCCAGCTCCACTAAAATATTTTTTTAAATCCTCATTAGTTGTAGAGTAAGGAATACCCCCAACATATAATTTATTTTCTTGCATTTGTTTTTACTTACTTAATTTTAATAATTGTAAGCTCACACTTTTCACACTTAAACTAAACTTTTTATAGATATATTTAAAAGAGATTAGATAGTAACTTACTTGTTTATATAATAGCACATTTTAAAATAAAGATAAAGTTTTTATGTCTTTATTAAAACAATAATGTTATAATTATGGCAATATGGAAGGAGATAATAAGAATCATCAAAATGAAGAAAATAAGGAAAATAAAGACAATAATCAAAATGGGAATTTTGAAAATTTAAATAATCAAGAACCACTATCTGAAGAATTACAAGGCAAAGTTAATAGTGTTGATAAAAGTATGGTCGGGAAGTTTTTTGGGAACACTAAAGAGGCTTTTCAGAATCTCTCTAGTAAGCTTTCTAAAGTTATACCTTTTACTAAGGTTTATAGAAAAATAAAGCAGGAAAAATTTATTAATAAAAAGGAAGCTATAGAAAAAACAAAAATTACAGAGCCTATAAAAAGAATTGACCCAACCTCTTTTGAAAATGAGCTCAGAGATTACGATAATCAATTAAGAAATATAGAGCAACAATTAAATGACCCTAATTTTACTAAATTAGAAAAAGATATTTTAGAAAATAAATTTAAAAATGTAGAAAATATAAAAAGAAAGACTCAAAATCAATTAGATTTTATTTATCAAGAAAATCAGAAGTTTGATAATAATTCTAATTCTAAAAATACCGAAGCAAATTCTAATTCTGGGAATAGTGGTGGTAATGGTAGCGGCCCAAAAGGACCTAATGGAGCGGGTAATAAAAGTGGTCCAGGTAACAATAGTGGAGGTAACCCAAGATATTCCAAAGACTTTTTTGAAGGAGCTCAGCACTTTGAACAAGGTTTTGAGGCGAAAGATAAGAGAAATGTATTTAAGAAATGGTTTGAGAGTTATAAGTTGAATAGAAAAAGAAAAAAGACTAATCAATTATATAAAGAGACTGAGAGAGATTTAAATAATCGCTTCTTTAAAGATATTTTAGGAGAGAAAAATATTGCCAGATTAAGAAGAGTTTCTAAGGATCAAAAAAGAGCTACGGAAACTCAGATGGTTCAAGATATGATTAACGGAGTAAATAACTCAAGATATGAGATAGAAAATTATAAAGGCTTTTTAAATCAGAAAGATAGAGAAGAAATATTTAAGAGAAATAATATAACCGAAGAGTTTTATGAAAATTATAAAAGACAAATTGATCAAGCTGAGATATTAAGAAAGTTAAAGTTAAAGCAAGAAGCCGAAGAAAATATTAAAAATAGAATTGAAAGTGTTGATAATGAATTAACTTTAAAGAGAAAAAGAAAAAGATATTCTGCTTATATTGAAAAAGATATTAATTATACTAAGAGTAAGATTGAGAAATTAAAAGCCAGAAATCTTTATGGTGATAAAGCGGAAATTAAAAGGTTAGAAGAGAGATTGAAAGAATTAAATAAAATTCCAAGAGAAAAAGATAATAAAGTGGTTAAATTCACTAAAGAATTATTAAAGAAAAGAAGAAAAGCTTTAGAGACTCCAGAATCTAAAGCAAAAAGAGAAGAAATTAAAAATGTTTTTTTAAAAAATTTAAAAGAAAATGGTGGAGGTGCTATTTGGTCAGCTTTTCAAGCTGTAGTTGTTGGACCATTAAAAGCAGCTGGAGAAGGCTTATCTAATATGAGTTTCGGAGCATTTATGGAAGCCTTAGGTAGCGAACTCGCTGGTCATGGTGGAGAAACTATAAGTAAACTTTTTAAGTTTGGAAGAGGGACATTAGATTCAGCTTATAAAGGGTCTAAAGTTTTTATTACTGGTAAATAATATATTATAATAAATCTATGGAAATAAAATTAACCGAAAAAGAAAAAAGTGAATTAAGAAAATCTTTTCAAGATAATTTACCAATGCTAAATGAATTAAATGAAGCTCTAAATAATATGGAAGAATATTATCTAGAAGAATTTAAAGAGCAAGACGAAGAATTAAAAGATATATTAGTCAATGATGAGACTATCGCTGAAGCTGATTTATCTAAAGTGTATCTAGAAGAATTAGCTAAGGTTAAAGAAGAAATTGAAGAAGAAGCCTTCGAGGCTTTCCAAGAGATTAAAGAGCATTTCTTAGAAATTAATCAAGAAGTTAGTGAGAAAGCTTAATTATTTCTCAGATTTTAATTTAGCTAGATCAAGAGTGTTATTTACTCCAATTGCTCTTATAAAATTATTTACATGGGAGACGACAATTACAATTCCTTTATAATTTTTAATCGCTTCAGCAATAATTGGAATATGCCGAAAATTAATATGATTGGTCGGTTCATCTAAGATGATAATTCCAGGTTCTAATAAAGTTAAATAACAGAACATTAATAATCCTTTCTGTCCCTCAGACAAATGTCCAACTTTAGTAGCTAATTCTTTACCAGATAAAAGAAATCCAGCGGCGGTAGATCTTAAATGATGATCGTCTAACTTCTGAAAAACTTTAGCTAATTCTTCATAAGCCGTGTTATTAAAGTCTAAAGTAGTAAAATCTTGCCGATAATAGCCAATCTTAATTCCAGGTTTAATTTTCAAACCTTTCTCTGTATTTTTAGCAATACTTTCTAGTAAAGTCGTTTTACCAATACCATTTGGTCCCATAATTTGCAATTTATCTCCTCGTCTTAATTCTATTCTCTTAATTTTAACATCTTTCGGTTCATCATGATCTAAGATATTAAGACTATCAATCTCAATTACTATTCCACCCATTTTTTCAAATTCATCTTCATTGATTTTAATTTGAAATGGACGGATAACTCGATCGTCTTTTCTTTCATCCACCATATTATCTTCCATATCTTCATATTCGTCTTTTAACTTGGCGGCTAACTTTCGCATTTTACCTCCTTTATGAGCGAAGAAGTTTACTTTATCTTTATTTTCTTGGATTTTCTTCTCTAATTGGGCATTTTCTTTTTTCTCTCTTTCAATTTGTCTTTTAATTTCCTCTAAGGCCTTAAAATAATTTCCAACATATTGTTCAAGTTTGTGATTTTGAGTATTAACATAGAGAATTCCGTGAGTAAAAGAATTTAAGAAATTTTCATCGTGGGATATGACAATGGCAGTTCCAGTATAATCTTTCATAAACTGAGTTAACATTTTCACGGCTTCTTTATCAAGATTGTTAGTTGGCTCATCTAATAATAATATATCTGGATTATTGATTAGGGCTTGAGCAATTAATAATTTTCCTTTCTGCCCACCAGAGAGTTCTTTAATTTTTTTATTTAATAATAATAGAGCCTCATCTTTTAAAGTTTTAATTTCTTTAGTTTTGTGAATTGGATGAAGATTTATAATTTTAAAAACCTCTTCAGCTTTTTTATCGATATCATAAATTTTCTCCTTAAAAGATTCTTCTAAGAATTCTCGAACAGTCTTTTCCCATTTCTCTTGCGGAATAAATTGTTTAGCTAGGGAGATTTTTAAGTCATTACCAACTATAATTCTCCCGTCGATTAACTTATTCTCACCGGTTATCAAGGAGAATAGGGTAGATTTACCAGCTCCATTTGGGCCCATTAAAGTTAATTTTTGTCCAGCCCTAATATTCGCTTTAACTTCTTTTAAGATTGGTTTATTTTCATGATAGTAGAAAGTTACTTCATCAAATGATAAAACCGATGGCCCTCAAGTCGAGGCAATATTTTTATTTTCATCATTATTTCTATAAATATTATCTTTAGCCATAATTTTTAGATTTTTAAAAGTGTGATGATGGCGAAGCCCTCCACCACTAAATAATACAAAATGTTGATAAGATGGGCTCATTTTAACATAAAAGAGAGGATTTTACTAACTTGTGATATAATTTTTTTTATTAATTTATTTTTAATATCATTATGACAAATTTCACCAAAAAAATAATTGTTTTCTATCATGAGAATTGTTTAGATGGATTTACTTCCGCATATGTAGCTTGGAAGAAATTTAAAAATTCCGCCGAATATATCCCTTTAACTCATACTGCGACTGGACATGATATTTTAAAAAATAAAAAGATTAAAATAAATGATCTGAAAGATAAAGAGATTTATCTGATAGACTTTTGCCTTAATCAACCTGAGCTTAATAAAGTTATTAAAGTAGCGAAAAGTGTAATGATTATCGATCATCATATTAGTGCTAAAGATATAGTTAAAAGTATTCCTGGGTCAATTTTTAAAGATGGAGTTTCGGCGGCCTATCTTGCTTATCAATACTTTTTTCCAAAAAATAAAATTCCTAAATTAATCAAATATGTCTCAATAGGAGATACTTGGACTTGGGGACAAGAGAAATTTGAAAAGGAAGTCTTAGCTTATGTTAGAACAATTAAGTTTGACTTTAAGGATTTTACTAAATCAGAAAAAGAATTAGAAGATAAGCAAAGATTTCAGGAGATTATAAAAACTGGGAAATTATTAGTAGAAAATTACAGTAAGATGGTTGATAGTAATTTATTAAAAGCTAAATTAATTAGTTTCGATAAATATAAAGTGTATGCCGTGAATGCAAGCTCAATTTTTACTAGTGAATTAGGGCATAAATTAGCTAAAATGAGTAAAGATAAATTCTCAATTATTTATTATTTTGAAAATAATGAATTAGAGATAAGCTTAAGAGGAGATAATAAAGTCGATTTATCAAAGTTAGCTAAGAAATATCATGGTGGGGGACATTTCAATGCGGCTGGATTTTCAAGTTCGGATAAAAAGTTTATTAAGGAGTTTATTGGAAAGATTCTAGGGTAAGATTTATTAAATTATGTTAGAAATTATTGGAATTTTAATAATAGTAGTAATAATATCAATTATTAGGACTATTCTGAAAAGAGATAAAGTCAATGAATCTATAAATCAAATGGTTTATAGAAATATAATCAATAAAAATTTTCCTTACAGATTAAAGTCTAAAGGTTTTATGACTAAAGCCGAAATTGATTTTTATCAGCAATTAGAAATAGCTAATGCTAATAAGTATTATATTATTCCTCAAGTTAAATTAGACTCAATCTTAGAAGTTGATTATTCTAAGACCAAATATCATAAAACTTATTTAAATAAAATAGATAGAAAAACTTTTGATTTTGTTTTATTCACTAAGCCAGACTTTAAATTTGTAAAAGCAATTGAATTAAATGATTATACTCACGATAGGAGTAATAGAAAGGTGAGAGATGAATTTGTTAAAAGTCTTATGAAAGAAGTTGGACTGGAGCTTCAAGTAGTTGATAATAGAGAAAGTTTTAAACCATTCTAAATATTATGAATTTTAATTTTAACGGTTATGGGACAGAGTTTCAAAGGTTAGTTTGAAGTGAGTTATTAAAGATTAAAAAGGGAGAAGTAATTACTTATAAAGAGTTAGCCAAGAGAATTGGCAAACCTAAAGCCATACGAGCCGTAGCTAATGCCATCGCTAAGAATCCATTTGCTCCAGTTGTCCCATGCCATCGAGTAATCAGATCAGATGGTAAGATTGGTGGATACTCTGGAGTTGGTGGAGTGAAAGGGAAATTGAAACTTTTAAAGAAAGAGGGAGTGGATTTGTAGAAAATAAAAAAATAAATCAGCCGATACTTCATGTTGGCTTCATTATTTTATAGTGCCCGAGAAAGGACTTGAACCTTCATGGATTTCTCCGCTTGCTCCTAAGGCAAGTGCGTCTACCAATTTCGCCACCCGGGCATTTATATCTATTAAATACTCAATGATTTTAACATAAATTAGCGAAAGTTAAAAATTATAATTTCTAAAAATTAATTTTATTTTAAAAGTAAAATATGCTAAAATACTTTTTAATTAAGCCCCTATAGCTCAGTCGGTAGAGCAGTTGCCTCTTAAGCAAATGGTCGTAGGTTCGAATCCTACTGGGGGCACAAAAATAATGTAAAAAGTTTGAAAAACTTTCGAAATATTTTTTTGGCTTTCAGGAGAGTTCGAACTAAATTGCTTACGAAGTCAAAATTTATGAAAGAATATTTTGAAGCAATTTAGACGGGGTCGCGACACAAGGAGCGAAGCGACTATGTGTGGTGACCGAATCCTACTGGGGGCACATAACAAGTTATAAGTCTTAAGAAGCAAGACATAAGAATAGGGTATTTTCTTGAAGCTTGTAGCTTTTTCCTTGTAACTAGAATTGTTAATTTTCACTTTTCTTTAAAAATTATAATGATAAGATGTTATAATATGAGAGAGTTTAGAGATAAAATTATGCAATCTAAAAATATTTTCCAGATCGTCTTGTTAGTTTTAGCGATTGGCTTATCTTATCTAGTTTTAAATAATTTATCTTTTCTAATTTCTCCAGCTTTATGGGGAATAATATTCTTTTTAACTTTTCGTCCACTTTACAATAAATTAATAAATAAGGAAAAATGGAATAAATATTTAGCTTCAGGGTTTTTAGTTTTTATTTTAATAATGATATTATTAATAATCTTATCTTTAACCTATTTAGTTATTAATGCTAAATTAATTCCTATCTTTCAAAATCCAGAATTATTAAGAGCATCTTTTGATACTTTGATTAATAATTTAAATGATTTATTTCATAATTCGATTTTAAATAGTTTCGGTTCTAACTTTACTAATACTATTTTAAATTTTATTCCAAAAGTTGCTAATTATTTAATACCTTTTCTTAGAAATCTAGGAATAATTATAATGGATATTGGAATATCTTTAATTATTTTTTACATCTTATTAATCAATGATAATAAAATTAGAGATTTTTTGATTAAGATTTCTCCGTTTAAAGATGGACAATCTGAGAGCTTTCTAGATAGGTTTGAGAATCTAGTTCGTGGCTCAGCTGTTGTAATTCCTATGGTGGCTATTTCTCAAGGATTATTAGGGTTTCTAGGATATTGATTATTTGGAATGAATTTTATTAATGCTTTAATCTTAGGATTCCTAACTATGATTGCTTCAATTATTCCAGTGATTGGGACAGCTATTGTTTATGTGCCGGTAGCTTTATATGTCGGCTTAGTTGATAATAGTTTATTGTTTGGATTATTAATCTTAGTCTGGGGATTTGTAATCATTGGTTCAGGGGATAATTTTGTTCGGGCCTTTTTCCAAAAGAAAATGTCTAATATATCTTTCTGATACACCATACTTGGCTCAATCTTAGGGATTAAATTATTCGGTCTATCTGGATTGATTTTTGGCCCAATACTTTTAATCTTAGTAGTTTCTGTTTGGAAAATGTATTATAAGCAATTTGGAATGTATAAAGATAATTAAAGCTTTAGTTAATTATAAATCCTACAAACAAACTCCTTAAGTTATTAAGGAGTTTGTTTGTAGGATCAATAATATAAAAATTAAAAACTAGTAATTAAAAGGATAATACTGATTAAAAGTAAACAGATTCCAGTAAGTTTAACAGCATTTTTACGATTATTAAGTAATTTTAAATTAAAATTAGCGGATCTCTTTGGAAACCATAGGAAGAGAACTCCTTTAATAAAAGATAACAATCCTAATATAGCAATAAATGAGGATAAACCATCTTTAAAGTTAGAAAAAGTAAGTAAAATTGCTCCGGTCATTACAGCTAAATATCCATATACCCAAGATAATGATCCATCATTTTTAATTCTTTCTAAAATGTTAATTACTTGATTTGGATGTATTAAAACTGAAATTGAAACAATTAGAAATGTAATTCCAAAAATTTGTCCCAAAAATGTTGTGGTAATCATAAATTTATTTTTTTTTATTTAATATTTATACAGATAAAGTATAGCATAGTATTTATATAGAGTAGTGGAAAACTCTAAAAATATAGAAAAATGTTATTTTATCTTTCTAAAACTTTCGTCAATTCTTTGTCTAACTTTTTCTCCCTGGTCTATTTTAACTTCAACGGTAGGAATAGTTCTAATTTGTAATTTCTTTTTGATTTCAGTTCTTAAATCAGTTCGCATTCTTTTAGCGAAATTTAAACCAAGACTCTCAAATTTTTCTGGGAAAATGGTCAAATAGATAGTGGCATTTTTTAAGTCTTTAGAGATATTAGCTCTAGTTACAGTTATCATGGATATCCCTGAAGAATTTTTCTGAAAAAAGTCTTGAGCTAAAGATCTTAGTAATAGAGAGATTTGAATTTGTCTTTTACTTAAGTTCGTGAAATCTAAATTTTTAAGATTTTCTAAATTACTATCTTCATTTTCTTTATTATTGATATTCTTATTTAACATAATTTAGTTTTAAATTATTTTCTTTTTCTCTACTTCAATAATTTGAATAATATCTCCAGGAATAATTTCTATCTTACTTTCAATCATTATTCCGCATTGATTACCTTCTTTAACTTCTTCTACATTCAATTTCATATTTTGTAATTCAATAATCTTTCCGAAACCAATTTCAAAATCTCGTCTAAATATTTTAACTTTAGATTTTAATTTAGCAATTCCAGAGAGGACATTAGCCCCTAGGACTTGCTTATCTTTATTTATTGAGAAAACTTTTAATATTTTTAATTTACCAAGGATATTTTCTACTTCTTCATGTGGTAATCTTTCTTCAACCGTATCGTTAAAGTACTTTACTAATTCGTAAATAATATTAAAAGTAATTGGTTTAATATTTAATCTTTCAGCTTCATTTTTGGCTTTATTATTAATTTCTACATGAAATCCTAAGATTAAAAGACTTTCATCATGAGCTGATGAAAGTATATCATTCTCAGTTATATTACCAATACCATTACCGACAATTTTTACTTTAATTCCAGTGGGTTGATTATTTTCATCAACTTCAACCTTTTTTATTTCTTTTAAGACAGAATGATAAGTTCCTAAAGTATCAGCTTTTAGAATAACTGGAATAACTAATTTAGCATTACGATATTGTTTAGGATCTAAGACACTTTTCTCTTTCTCTGCTTTTAACTCAATTTGTAATTTTTCTATTTTTTTCTTATCTTTACTAGTTATAAATTCGGAATTTAGATCAGGAGTATTATCAAAGCCAATTACTCGGATAGCTTGTCCAGCTTGAGCAGCACGGATTGCTTTACCTTGAAAATCTTCAACAATTCTAATAGGAGAAAAGGACGTTCCAGCTAAAACTGCTCCGCTAATTGGCATTACACCATCTTTAATAATTAAAGTAGAAGCTATACCTCTTTTCGCATCTAAAATAGTTTCTAAGACTAGTCCAGTGGCATCTTTATTTTCATCAAATTTAAATTCATTTAATTCAGCTACTAATAATATAGTCTCCAATAACTCATCTAACCCTTTTTTATTTTTAGCATCAGTTTCAATGCAGGGAATATCACCACCATAACCTTCAATATATATACCATTCTCGATTAGAGTATTTTTAGTTTTTTGAATATTAGCATTTGGCTTATCGACTTTAGTAATAGTTACAATTGTGGGGACTTTTTCTTCAGTTATAATTTTAAATGCTTCAATAGTTTGAGGCATTACTCCATCTTCCGCCGAGACAACTAAGATAGCAATATCAGCAATCCTAGCCCCACTTATCCGCATAGAGTTAAATGCTTCATGTCCCGGAGTATCAATAAAAGTTATTTTTTTATTTTCAGTAGTTTCTTTCATCTTATGAGTAACTTCATAAGCTGAAATATGTTGAGTAATACCACCAACTTCACCATCGACGATGTTTGTATTTCGAATTGCATCTAGAAGGGTGCTTTTCCCATGATCAACATGTCCAAGCACTGCCACAACCGGCTGTCTTTCTTTTAAAATAGCTTTTTTATCCATAAAGTATAACTATAATATCACAATTATTTTATTATGTCTATAAAAATATAGTTTAAAATCTTATTTTTTATTTTGTTTTTAGTTTAATAATTTTTTGATAGGGCGGTTTGATTATTTACATAGAATGATATAATATTTCAAATAATTAATTATGTCTATTAAAAAAAATATTAAAAACCAGCGAATTTATCTAGATATTGCCTCTCAAACTTTACCGAGCGACAAAGTCCTAAAAGAGATGAATAAAGTTTCTAATTTAAACTACAATCCCGCCAATCTTTATGAGGAAGGAATTTTGTCTAATAATATTTTAGAAGAAGCTCGTAAAAGAGTCACGAATATTTTAGGAGTTAAGAATTATGAGATTTATTTTACAAATTCCGGGACTATGTCTTGTGCTACAGCTACATTAGGATTGGTCGAGCAGTATAAAAAAGATAATCTTAAAAAGAAGAATTATATTAAGCCACATATTATTACTTCTAATATTGAACACTCAGCTGTTTATGAAAATATAAAATATTTAGAAAGAAATGGTGAAATCGAAGTTACTTATATAGAGTGTGATGAATTCGGTTTAATCGATAAAAATAAAATTAAAAACAAAATTAAAAAAAATACAATTCTTATAACAATTATGTTCGTCAATAATGAGATTGGAACTATTCAAGATATTAAAGGAATTAGTAAAAAGATTAAAGAATGGAAAAGCGAAAATAAAAGAAGTATTAATAATTATCCATTTTTTCATACTGATGCTGCTCAAGCTGCTAATTATTTATCATTATATGTTGATAGATTAGGGGTAGATATGATGAGTTTAAATGGTTCCAAAATATATGGCCCAAAGTCAACTGGAATATTATTTAAGAAAGAATATTTAAAGATTCTGCCAGTTTATTATGGAGGAGGACAAGAGAGAGGTCTTTTCTCCGGGACAGTAGATGTTAGGAAATGTGTCGGTCTAGCTACCGCTCTTGAAGAAGCTCAAAATAATTTAAAAAATATAAAAAGTTTAGAAACTTTATCTATTAAGAGAAATTATTTAGCCAAAAGTGTTTTAGAAAATATTACGGAAGTAAAAATAAATGGTTTTTTTGATGAGAATGAGTGGAGAATTGATAAACAAAATATTAATAGAGAATTAAGAATTTCAAAAAGAGTTCCCAATAATTTATCAATTTACTTACCGGATTTTCCGTCGGACGAGATGGTGATTAGATTAAATAATCTTGGTTATGCAGTTTCGGCTGGATCAGCTTGTAGTGCCAAGGATAATTCTTATAGTCGAGTAATATTTTCCCTTTATAAAAATAAGTTAAAAAAGTTAGAGGCAATTAAGAGAGCTAAAGAAACGATCCGTATTACTTTTGATAATAGTATTAAAGAAAAAGATTTAAAAAGTTTCGCGAAAGATTTAAAGAGTATTTATTATAAATTTAAAAAATAGTTTTTTAAAATAAATTAAAAATTAAAAATGATATAATCTATTTATAGGAATATAAATATATGTATCAAGCTAAAAATTATACTTATTTATTAGGTTTAGAGGGGTTTTCTGATAAAGCTTTAACTATGCACTTTACTCTTTACGGGGGATATGTTAAAAATACTAATAGTATTCTTGAGAAATTTAAGAGCGGAAGTTTATTGCATGATAGTATTGAAGGTGCTGAAGTGAAAAGACGGCTTGGCTGGGAATACAACGGGATGAAATTACACGAAATATATTTTGAATCTCTGTCTAAAACTCCGGAGAGTTTAGATGAGAAAAGTGAATTAGGAAGGAAGTTAGTTGAGAGTTATGGTAGTTATGAAGATTGGCTAAATAGTACTTTTAAAAAGATTGCCTCGATGCGAGGAATTGGTTGGACAGCTTTGGTAAAGACTGAGGAGGGAGAACTTTTAACCTTATGGTTTGAAGAGCATAATACCGGGATTTTAGCTAATTCTAAAATTATACTCTGTATTGATATGTTAGAGCATGCCTTTTTGATTGATTATGGGATAGAGAAGTTAAAATATATTGAAGCTTTTATTAAAAATATAGATTGGAAAATATGTGAAGATAGATTTAAAAATAAATAAAAAAGAGTTATAATTAATATATAAAAATTAAAAACAAATTATGCCACCAGCATTTAATAATTTTACAACTAAAGCCAAAGAAGCAATTCAGCGAGCTCATCAAATTGCCGCTGAGCGAAGCCAGAATCATGTGACGCCACTGCATCTTTTAGCCAGTATTTTAGTTCAAGAAGATAATATGATAATTCCAATTTTAGAAAGAAGTGGGGTAGATTATATTTTATTATTGGATATTACTTTAGAAAATATTGAAGGATTCCCTGTCGCGACAACTTTATCTCAAATTCCACAGATGTTTTTAACCGCAGAAACGGTTAGAGTATTAGAAAGCTCATCAAATATCGCCAAAGAGTTAGGGGATGAATTTGTGGGAGTTGAAACTTTATTTATCTCTCTTCTAGAGAATGGAGGGACTCCAATAAATCAAGTCATAAATAAATTTAAAATAGACAAAGAAGAATTAAAACATATTATTCAAGAATTTAAAAATAATAATATTCAAGATAATTCAAAACCAAAGAAAAATAAATGGTTGATAAAATTCACTCGTAACTTAACTGAGCTTGCTAAACTTGATAAATTAGATCCAGTTATTGGGCGAGATAATGAGATTATGAGGATTATGCAGATTCTTTCTAGGCGAACTAAAAATAATCCAATGTTAATTGGAGATGCTGGAACTGGGAAAAGTGCAATTGTGGAAGGTTTAGCTAATCGTATTGTGAAAGGCGATGTTCCAGAATCTTTAAAAAATAAAGAAATAGTTTTATTAGATCTTGGAATGTTAATAGCTGGTACAAAGTTTCGTGGAGAGTTTGAAGAGAGATTAAAACAAATTATGAAAGAGATTGAGAGAAGCGAGGGGAAGGTAATCGTATTTATTGACGAAATACATACTATTGTTGGGGCTGGAGCAGCAGAAGGTGGAAACGATGTTGCTAATCTTTTAAAGCCAGCCCTCGCTCGCGGAGAAATTAAAGTTATTGGCGCGACAACTTTAAACGAATATCAGAAACA
Organism: uncultured Candidatus Saccharibacteria bacterium; assembly: GCA_964635125.1. Classification (GTDB taxonomy): domain Bacteria; phylum Patescibacteriota; class Minisyncoccia; order Phycocordibacterales; family UBA5272; genus UBA5272. The sequence continues at coordinate 44,786 of CAZWMQ010000003.1, forward strand.
TATTGAAAAAGATCCAGCCCTCGCTCGAAGATTTCAATCGGTATATGTTGAAGAGCCAAGTGAAGATGATACTTTAGCAATTTTACGAGGATTAAAAGAGAAATATGAATTATTTCATGGAGTGAGAATTACTGACGATGCTTTATTGGCATCTATAAATTTGTCAGTAAGATATATAACTAATCGATTTTTACCAGATAAAGCTATTGATCTAATTGATGAAGCTGCTTCATCTATGCGAATGGCTTTAGAAAATAAACCGGCTGATTTAGAAGATGCTCACCGTAGAATTTTAAAATTACAAATTGAAAAGGAAGCAATTCATAAGGATTTAGAAATATCTAAAAATAAAAATCCAGAATTAAAAATTAGATTTAAAGAAATTGAAAAAGAGATCTCTGAAATTGAAGATAGTGTAAAAGAGTTGCAGGTTCGCTGGTCTAATGAGAAAGAGTTATTGGAGTCAATAAAGTCTTTAAGGAAAGATATTGATGTTTTAAGAATAGAATCAGAAAATTTAGAATTAACCGGAGAATTAGCTCGTATGGCCGAGATAAGATATAGTGAAATGCCTAAATTAACTATAGAATTAAACAATAAAATAGATAAATTAAAGAAAATTCAAAAGAATAAACGAGTTCTAAGAGAAGAGATTACCGAAGAAGATATAGCTAACATAGTGTCTCGTTGAACTGGAATACCATTATCAAAAATGCTAGAGGTAGAGCAAGACAAATTACAAAATATAGAAAACATTTTAAGTAAAAGAGTAATTGGACAATCGGAAGCTATTCAAAAAATTTCTGATGCAGTTCGCAGATCAAGACTTGGAATATCAGACCCATCTCGGCCAATAGGATCATTTATTTTCTTAGGTCCAACTGGAGTAGGGAAGACAGAACTTACTAAGGCTTTAGCTGAATTTATGTTTAACGACGAGAAAGCTTTGGTTAAAGTTGATATGAGTGAGTATATGGAAAAACACTCAGTCTCTAAATTAATTGGCTCTCCACCAGGTTATGTTGGTTATGATGAGGCTGGACATTTAACTGAAGCAATTCGTCATCGACCTTATTCAATAATTCTTTTTGATGAGATTGAAAAAGCTCACCCAGAAGTATTTAATGTTTTATTACAAGTTTTAGATGAAGGAAGGTTAAGAGATAGTAAAGGGAGATTTGTGAATTTTAAGAATTCGATTATTGTTATGACTTCAAATATTGGTTCTAAATATATTCAAAATATGGAAAGTTATGGATTTGGTAATCCAAGTGAAGCGAGTGATGAATATAATTATAAAGAAACTAAAATTAAAGTCACGGATGCTTTGAAAGAATTCTTTAGACCAGAGTTTTTAAACAGACTTGACGACATTATTGTTTTTGATTTGTTAAATAAGAAAGAGATTAGACAAATTGTAGATCTACAAATTAAAGAGATAGAAACTAGGTTGAAGCATAAAAATTTAAGCTTAAATATTACTAATGAAGCTAGAGATTTTATTTCAGAATCTTCTTACAATACTCATTACGGAGCTAGACCTATTAAGAGGTTTATTCAAGATAATCTATTAAATAAATTAGCTAAAATTATGCTAGAAGATAGTAATAAGAAAAGTTCTTTTAATTTTAGTTATAAAAATGTAGTGGAAGTGTTTTTGAAAAAAAATAAATTGAAAGATAATAAACAAGATATACAGAATGAATTAGAAGTAGAAGTAAGGAAGGTTAAGAAAGATAAAAATCAAACAATTTCTTTAATTTCAGTACAAAATATCAATATTAAATAATTATTTAATAACTTATCCACATTTTAGTAATTTTTTATTGAAAAATAATAATATATTAGGCCATATTTGATATAATATTAGTACATTTAAATATGTAAAAATGTAGTTACTTTTTCAATTATAAATTAATGAAAAATACCAGTTTAAAAATTAAAGTTGTTAG
>CAZWMQ010000004.1:0-41690 GCA_964635125.1 uncultured Candidatus Saccharibacteria bacterium
CTAACAACTTTAATTTTTAAACTGGTATTTTTCATTAATTTATAATTGAAAAAGTCAACCAAAACTAGCTTGGTTGACCCGCTCATATACATATATAATTATAAACGACATTTGATAAAAGACAATAGTATTTTCAATATATTTGTGGATAACTTTTTAAGAAAAAGTTATAATTTATAATATCGAATTTTAAGAAAGTAATCGACAATTTATAATAAAAACAAATCTCAAAAAATGTCAAATGTAAGCTCTAAAAGTCGTTTATGTGAATAAGAAATTTTTAAAAATCCAAGAAGCTATGATTGCTGTTGTTTCTGACCTTAAACTAGTCTCCCCTAATGTTAATACTTTAAGCTTATTTTTATTAAAAAAACTCCTTTCTTTTTCTGTCCAACCACCTTCTGGGCCTATAAATAGATAAATATTTTTAATTTTATTAGTCAAAAAATGCTGTTTTTTAATCTTTTTTAAATTAAAATTACTAAAATTATATAAGTCTAGAATATAAATTTCGGATTTTTTCTCATTTTTTATAATATTATCTATAAAATCTCTTATTTTATAAGGGTTATTTACGGTTGGGATAATATTTTGATCAGATTGCTCTATGGCTCCTATTATATTTTTCTCTACTTTTTTAGGATTAAAGCTTAATATGTGTTTCTTTTCAGTCCTATCTGAAATAATTGGACTAAATTTGGAAACACCAATTTCGGTACATTTTTCGAAAATTAAATCAAAATTCTCTTTTTTAATCATTGAAACACATAAATTTATGCTTATTTTTGAAAATCTATTAGATTTTTTAATAATTTTTGATATAAAAAGCAAAACTATCTCATGTTTTGAAATTTTTTTAATTGAATAAACATAGTCGAAATTCTCAAAATTATTAAAAATAATTAGATTTTCAGTTATTTTTAGCTTTAAAACATTAATAATTCTATGTAAAATAATTTTTTCTTTTAAAACCAAATCTTCACCAAGAGAGTTGTTTAAAAAAAATCTGTGTATCTTCATAATTGAATTATTTATAATTTAACTAAGACAAAAAGACTTTGCAAATTTGATAAAAGACAACTTTTTATTTTTATAAAAGACATTTATCCACAATTCTCTAAATAAAAATGCTTGCAAATTATTTAATGTCGTTTATAATTTATTTAGGGTGAGCAGCTTGGAATAAAAGCACACCCGGCTTACGGGAACAAATATAATATTCTTATAAGCTGGTACTCATCGAATAGTTCTTTAATAAGCGATCAATATCGCAAAAAAAATAATAGCACCCAAACTTATATATATTTTCTCTTTATTATTTAAAAAGAAAATACTTAGTCTTTTATGTGAAAAGTACCATAAAGGACATTAGCATTGTAAAAATGCATCTCAAATACCTGAGGATGATACCTCTTTAAAAAACAATCAAATAATTTCGTGTCCAGCAAATTAGAATTAAAAATAAAAATAATTTTAATTTGCTGGGCAGGAAATATTAATCTAAATATTTAATTGGATTGAGCCATATGCTCTTCAAAAAAATAAGATTAAAAACTTAAACTTCCTAAAAATATTGTTATGGTTGAGCCATTGCTCCCTACAATATTTGTAGGAAGTTTTTTATTTAGATAAATAAAAAAGCCTTATAAAATAAGGCTTTTTACTCAAAAATATCCAATGACTCTATTTTTTTGAATCTAAATTGGAAAAGAAATTTTTTGATAATTTACAAAACAATTCTTTTTTTAGAATTGGCCCATCTAAAAATTTTTGCTTCAATTCGTTGTTAATATACCAACAAAAAAGTTGAAACAAATCCTCTGAAAATGGCAACCTACTGGATTCTTCTAATTCTTTTTTGAAAATATCAATTAACATTTTCTGTTTATCTTCAAGGAATCTGTAGAGTTCTCTTTCTTCGGTTCTTATAGACAGAGCCAATGCTTTTTTAAGTATTTTTATATCTTTCCCTAAAATTTTTTTTATCTTATACATTTTATTGCCAGAATAAAATAAAATACTGGCTATAATTAAAAAAGTTATAATCAAAAAAACTTTAATCTCAATTTGAAGATGCAAACTATGTATTATAGTTAGAACTGATATATAGACCGCTAAAAATAAAAAAAATATTCCTAGGATAAAATAACTTAAATAAGGATAGTAAAGCTGTTTCAAAGACTTCAAATTATTAACCTTTTCTGAATAACTTGCATAGTTTGTATCCTTAATTCCTTTAAAAAAAGATAAGCTGTTCTCGTAAGAAGTAATAAAATTAGGTTTTTTAGCCATTTTTTAGATTTTAAATTTTATAAATGAATATTTAGACTAATTAAAATATAAATCTTTTATAAATTTTGTCAAGTTGTATTTTTATTACAAAAAATCCTATAATAAATAAGTATTCTTAAAATCTAACCGTAAATAGATGTGAGAATATGTCGACATATTATTAAAATAAGATAGTCCTAGGAACTTATCTTATTAATTTTAATTATCAACCATTAAACTATAAAAAATAAAAATATGAATAAAGTCGCGTTAGCCGAAGAAATCAATAAGATTTTAAACACTTCTAAAGCTGAAGCTGAAAGAGTTATAGAATCTCTATTTGAAACTATTGCTAATTCACTTAAAAAAGGTGAGGAGGTCTCTATTGCTGGATTCGGTAAATTTGTCGTCAAACACAAAAAAGCTCGAGAAGCTAGAAATCCAAAAACTGGAGCAACTGTTCATGTTGCTGCATCTCGTGCTGTAAAATTCTCAGTAGCTAAAGCTTTGAAAGAGTCAGTTAAATAATTAATTCTTAAGCTTTCAGGAAAAACAGAGACTCCCGTCTCTGTTTTTCTTTTATTATACTAAAAATAATACTGAAAAAAAAACTTAGAAAAATATTTCTTACTCTTTCGAAAATCTTCTTACTGTGATATAGTAATAAAATCCGAAACGATAGATAATATATCCTAAATAATACTTTATTCTGAACTACTTTAATATTCAATAATTTTAAAATTACTTTAATAACCAATAAAAAACCAATTAACAAAAATTATGCTAATTCCTACAGTGTTAGAAAAAACTCAAAATGGTGAACGAGCTTATGATATTTACTCTCGCTTATTAAAAGAGAGAATTATTTTTTTACATGACCAAGTTAATCAAGATACTGCTTCAATCACCATTGCTCAATTATTATTCTTAGAAGCTGAAGATCCTAAAAAAGATATAGTTATGTATATAAACTCCCCAGGAGGAGAAATACAATCTGGTCTAGCCATTATGGATGCTATGAATCATGTTAAATGTGATGTGTCTACTGTTTGTACTGGTATGGCAGCTTCAATGGGTGCGATGATACTTTCTCATGGAGAAAAAGGTAAGAGATATTGTTTACCTAACTCTGAAGTAATGATACATCAACCTTTGACTGGAGTAGAAGGCCAAGCTTCTGATATAGAAATAACTGCAAAACATATTTTAAAATTAAAAGATAAATTGTATAAAATTCTAGCTGAAAATACTGGTAAAACTATCGAACAAATAAACAAAGATAGTGATAGAAATTACTGAATGGATGCTAATGAAGCTAAGAAATATGGCATCATTGATGATATCTTAAAACCTAAAAAGAAATAATTCTATTATATTATATAGTATATAGATATTTAAATATTTCTTTATTATTATAATCTTAACAATCTACTATTATGACTTTATTAATTATTTACTCGGTTTCTTCTCTTATCTTAGGAGTAATTCTCGGTTATATTGGACGACATTATTTATCTCTAATTAAGAGAAATTCAATTGAATCTGAGATTGAGAAGAAATTATCGCTAGCTAAAAAAGAAGCTGAGCTTATTGAAGAGAAATCTTTAAACTTTCAAAATGAAATTAAACAAAGACTAGAAAAATCAGAAGATAGACTGGATAAAAGAGAAGATGAATTAGAGTCTAAGGAAGAATCTTTAAAATTAGAAAAAGAAAAAATAATTATAGCCGTTGAAAATATTAAAAATATTCAAAAAGATACTGAAAATAAAAAGAAGGAAGTTGAAAATAAATTAGAAGAAATCTCTGGTTACACTGAAAGTAAAGCTAAAGAAACCTTATTCCAAAAAATTGAAAAAGAAAATGCTGAAGATCTTAAATCTCGCCTCCTAAAACTGACTCGTTATGGAGAAAAAAAATATGAAGAGAAAGCTCGCGACATATTAACTGCCGCTATACATCGTCTAGCCAATAATAATTTAAACGAATTTACTTCCTCTGTTGTTGAATTAGAAGATGGTGAAGTTAAAGGTAAGATTATTGGTAAAGAAGGTAGAAACATTAAAACTTTCGAGAGAATTAGTGGTGTGGAGTTAATAATCGATGAAATGCCTAACGCAGTAATCGTTTCTTGTTTTGACCCTATTCGCCGAGCTATTGCCGTAAATGCTCTTAACATGCTAATTAAAGATGGAAGAATTCAACCAGTAAAGATTGAAGAATATTTAGAAAAAGCTAAAAAAGAAATTGGAACTTTTATTCGGAGAAAAGGTGAGGAAGCTATACTTGAGGTTGGCTTATTAAATATTCCAGATGAGATTATCCCAATATTAGGAAGACTTTATTTTAGAACCAGCTACGGACAAAATGTCCTAAATCATTCTATTGAAATGTCCCATATTGCTAGCATTATAGCTTCGGAGATTGGAGTAGACGTAAAAGTAGCTAAAGCTGGGGCACTTTTACATGATATTGGTAAAGCTGTGGATCATGAGATTGAAGGAACTCATGTTGAAATCGGTAGAAAAATACTTAAAAAATATGGAGTTGATGAGAAAATAATTAAAGCTATGCAAGCTCATCATGAAGAATATCCGTATGAAACTATTGAATCTATAATCGTTCAGGTAGCTGATGCTATATCTGGTGGTAGGCCTGGAGCTAGAAGAGATACTATTGAAAACTATATTAAAAGATTAACTGATTTAGAAAATATTGCTATGAGTTTTATAGGAATTGAAAAAGTCTATGCTATTCAAGCCGGACGAGAAGTTAGAGTGTTCGTAGAGCCACAAGTAATTAATGATCTAGAAGCTCTTACTTTGGCTAGAAACATAGCTATAAAAATAGAATCAGAAATTAAGTACCCAGGAGAAATTAAAATAAGTGTTATTCGTGAAAGTAGAGTTATAGAATTTGCTAGATAAAAAATAAAGTTAAGTTTGTTAAATTTAACTTTATTTTTAATAATTTTTAATATAAAATTATTCTATAATGAAAAAAGATTCTCGGCAATTATATATAATATATGTTATCTTTTTATTTAGCTTATCTATAATAAATTTAAATAATATAGCTAATGCTCAAAATGAAGAAAATATATCCACGACTTCTACTACGACTATAAACAAAGAAGAGGTTGATATTTCTTTGCCTATACTTAAAAATGATTTTCTTCTTTTTTATGGTGTAACTGGAGATAAAGATACTGACACTAAACTTTTAGAATTGAGAAAAGATTTTACTAAAAAATTTAGTCTCTTAAAAGACGATTATCAAAAAAGCTTTGATAACATTGTTGGGGATAAGACTTTATTGCCTGTCGTGTCTTTAGATAAACAAGATACTGATATTAAAACTACCCCTCAGACTGCAAGCTTAAAATCAGTCAAAATTGAAACACAACTTAATAATATAAACAATCTTAAAACTAACTCTGTATTAGAAGATAAATCAAACGCCACTCTTACTTCGACAAATACGAAATATATATTAAATAATTTAAAAGACGTTGTTGTTAGTCCTATAGTAAATATCATCAATGACACTCCTACTTTAAAAATTGAAAATAGTTCTTGGTTTCAAAAAATAAAAACATGGTTTGGTTGGTAAAAATAAAATCCTTCGTGTAGAAGGATTTTTCAATAAAATTGAGGTCTTATTTAACTCCAATTTCATCAAGATCATTTGGTTTTAAAAAATCTTTAGCTGGTATAAATAAAAATACCGAAGCTATAAGCATATATTTTAATTTCAAAAAAAACATATGAACATATTTTATTATTAAAAAATAAATTTACTAATTAACTTATATCACAAAAGAAAAACTAAATAAAAAAATTTCTTAACATTAACTAATTTTCTTAACAAAATAAATAAAATCATTCGATCAGTATTTTTAAAACTTCCTGCAACTTGAGCTTGCTTATGACATATTGGCTTGCAGAGATTCGGTCACCAAATATATTCACTTCGTTCATTATTTCTTGACCTCTGTATCAGAGCTTCAGCAATAAGTTGCTGACTTCGTAAGCTCTTCAATTCTAATCCTGCCAAAAACTTTCAGTTTTCTCAATCCTAAAAACCTTTTAGGATTTCTTGTCGGAGTGCAGGGATTCGAACCCTGAGTCGCTGGTACCCAAAACCAGAATGTTAGCCGTTACACCACACTCCGAATATTTAATTTTATTAAAGTTTAACATAGAACCTACTTATTTACCAATAGTTAATAAACTAATATATAAAAACTTTTCTGAGTCCAACTAATCTCCCCTCTGCTAAAACTCTAACTCTCCATTCCCCTTTATCAATATTAGTATTAACTGAATACCCTCTATAACCATCTTCTCGTCCTCCAGAAATTGGATAATTTACTTCAAATTGCTCAACCCATTCCTTAGTCTCGGAATTATATTTTTCCCAAACATTATCAACTCTAGCTTTAACATCAGCTGGAGAAATTATACTTGAATAGAAATATAAATTTTTATTATTTAAAGATTTTAAGTCATATGCTTCTATCTTAAAAAATAGAAATTCTTTTTTATCAATTTCCCCTTTTTCTTCTTTTAAATAATCTTTACCACTTTTTTGAACATTAGAATAAAATCCCGACTCTCCAAGAGCTAGTGGGACAGCTGGAATATAATTAGCATAATATAGATTTAAAATTAGAAATGGGAATGAAATTGAGAAAATAATTAAGAATATAAAATCCTTTTTCGATAAATATATTCTCTGTAAAAACATAGTTAAGATTGAGGTAAGGATAACTGCTGATAGGATTGATAAGAAAAAGGTGTAAGTATTTACTTGATTTAGTAAGATTGGAACATTAAATATCACATAAAAAGTTAGACCGATATAAAATAAAACAATATCTGAAAATATTCCTAAAAAAAATTCATTGGCGATAATTGCAAAAATAACAATGGCAAATATTGGCCAAACTTGTAATATGTCTGAGCTCCTAAAATAATAGACTAAAGTGTGCGATAATAATGTTCCTAAGAAAAATGAGAAGGCATATGTGGTCCAACCAGTAACTTTCTCTACCCTATTGTATCCTTTGGTTTTTAATTCTTCAAAAGTTTTTCTCTCTCCTGTTTCTGAATCTTTTACAGCTTTTCTTATTTTTTTAGTTCTTTTTACTAAATTTCTTTTAATCAATTGTCTAATAATTAAAACAAATAATAAAACTCCGATATCAATCGGTCCGATCCAAATATAATACGGCGAAGTTGTTTTTGGTAAAAATATCACATCTAGAACAAACCCTCCAAAAAATGAAATCGTCTTAAAATGTTTAATTGAAAATTTTAATAATGACATTTTTTTAAATAATATTTATATTATATTATATTTTTAAAAATATAATATAATAAAAGTGTAAATTAACTCTTAATAAATGTTTCAGGTGAAAGTTTCAGGTGAAACATTTATTATAGAAAATCCTCATATACTCTAAGTTTTGCTTGTTTATTTTTAGTATTTAAAAATACCATAATTGCTAAATTTTTAATTTCTGTATCTTCCTCATTAATCTTCATAAAAGACAAGTAATGTTTTATTGTCTTTAACATTTTTTGTCGTTTATAAATGGTTAAATTATCTTCGGGTTTATAATTATTGATATCATTTATATTATTAAAATCCTGAACTTCTTTAGTCTTAACTTCTACAAAAACTAAATCCCCTGCTTTCACATGAAAATCAAACCCTTTCTTACTAGCAATTACATCAATTTCTCCTAAAATTACTCTAAAATTACGATCGATTATTTTATATCCTTTACTAATTAAATACTTAACCGCTATATCTTCTCCTAATTTACCAATATCGTTATGTTTTGCCATAGTTTTGCCATATTATCTTTGATTTTAACATAATAACTTTATAAAAAATTATATGTTTCCTGTGAAATTTCATATTTTATATTTAAATCTTGATAATAATAGAGTTTTGATTGTTTCATATGAAATATTTTAATTAAACATAATAAAAATTTAATAAAATCTAAAACAAAATTTTATAAATTAAAATAAGTTTATAATTAAATATATTTTACTAAGATAATATAAAAAATATATTTATATTCTAAATTTTAACACCTTTTCACAAGAAACCCTAAAAAAATAAAAAGATTATTTTTTTTAAAAATAATATATATTTAGGCACTCTTTTTAGTTGTTTCACATGAAACAACTAAAAAGAATAATGTCAAGAAAGTTTTATTGGATTTTTTGTCTTTTTGAAAGAGCGTTATTTTAAAAGACTTTCTCTTAAAAATTTATTAAAAGTAATTCATAAATGTCTTTTATTAAAATGTCGTTTATACACATATACACTATTTTATCCACTTTTTGAGTATTTTTTAGATTTTTGTCCTTTATATTAATTTGTCCTTTATTTATAAAAGTTACTCAATATTAAAAAACTGCCTAATATATCCTATAACTCCACAAACAGATAGTTTAAAATTATCAAAAAGTATTGATTTTATGCTATATTATACCCATTGCGGTGTTGGTTTAGTGGTAGAACACGTCCTTGCCAAGGATGAGACAGGAGTTCGATTCTCCTACGCCGCACATTTACAAGACTTAAGAACTAAGACACAAGGCCTAAGTAAGTTTTAAATAGGTTTTGAATCGCAGAGGAATATGAATCGTTTCTTGTGAAAAAAGAGGGAATTTGTTAAAATATAATTCCTTTCTCAATTGATCGCAGTTAAATATTTATATTTAATTGAGGAAAGTCGGAACACATACTTAATATAAGCTTTTATAGCCATTAAGTTAAAAAGGTAGTGGATAATGCCCATCCGCCGAGAGGCGAGAGTTGCGAACAGAGACGAGCCGGTTAAGTCCGGTTGAAACGGCAAAATACTTACTTGTGTGCAAGGCCGTGTCCGCCCTAGGCGGAAGTGCCGCAAAGAAATTATTGGTAACAATAATTCAAGATAAATGATCAAATAAACAGAATTCCGCTTATGAGAAAGAATCTGAAAAATCACTAGCTAAACTAGTGATTTTTCTTTTTATATACCTCCATGATAAAATTAAAATATACCCGACTTCGCTAAAAGCTTCGTCGTGATGAAAGCGGGATTAGTTTAGTGGTATGATGCGACCTTCCCAAGGTTGAGACAAGGGTTCGATTCCCTTATCCCGCACAAAAATAGTATAAAAAGTTTGGAAAAATTTTGGAATATATTTTTGTCGAGGGAATAAGAGAATCGAAAAAAGCCAGCTGCGAAGCCAAATTTTAAAGTATGAAAAATTTGTAGCTGGCGACGGGGTCGAGCGAATTGACTCGCAACGAGTGCGGAGCACGAGGTGAGAGTTAATGAGAGTGACCGATTCCCTTATCCCGCACAGACCTTGTTACTAGTCTTTAGTATCTAGTTTCTAGTTTATAAAGCTAATAAAAAAAGACTTATCTACATTTTACAATTAGTAAAATGTTAATTATTATGCTAAAATATAAAAATATCCGACTTCGCTAAAAGCTTCGTCGTGATGAAAGCGGTGTTGGTTTAGTGGTAGAATACCTGCCTTCCAAGCAGGGGACAAGAGTTCGATTCTCTTACGCCGCACAAAAATAATGAGGGAAATGCAAAGCATTTCATGAATATATTTTTGACAAGAAAGAGAATCGAACTGCGTTGCTTGCGAAGCCAACGACAAAGTCGTTGAAGCAACGAAGCCGGGGTCGAGCGAATTAGCTCGCAACGAGTGCGGAGCGCGAAGCGAGAGTTAATAAGTGTGACCGATTCGCATACGGACACACATATACAAGACTTAAGAATTAAGACACGAGACTTAAGTAAGTTTATAAAAAGTCTAAAATATATTTTTAAATTATATATATAATTTACAAAAACTTTTTACCAACAAAATCGTAAATATTGACTTTTAAAGATTTTCTAGGTAAAATACAATTAGAAGATTAAATTGAAAATTCTTTAAAAATTAGACAAATGGAAACAACCATAACAAACAATCTTACTGTCGAAACAGTAAAAGAGGACATCGTTATCCTAAAAAATGACGAAACTGGTGTGCGATACTTCGCCAATAATGAAATAAGATATGAAATTATTAAATGTCCTGATGGAAAATCAGCATTTAGTAAAATTGAAATTCACTCCAATGTAGTTATTTGTCAGCTTCCATGGTGGATAAATGGCATGCCAACTGATGGTGAATGGCACAAGGTATTTAGAGTTTATTTGCGAAAAGAGGAAAGGTGGTTGGAAAATCCAACAACAATAGACAAATTTGCTGACTTTACTTTATCAAAAGGTGGAGATGAGGAAGGGAAAGAGAAAATTAATAATTTCTTCCGCATTCTGTCTATGAACAAAGATTTCATTCATCTGCGTTGCAGTAAAGGGAGTTTTGCAAAACAAAATCCTGAAGATGATCGTGTCTATTGTTTAAAGTACCGAACATGGATTACCGTACCAGAATGTCGTTTTGGCAAAGAAAAAAACTTAATCCATCACTTCCAAGAAGTAAAATATGTTGGGGTAGATTATGGACCTGATGAATGTTTGTTTTTAACAACGGCAGACAATCGTAAATGTCTTTTCTCTCTCAATTCTGTTTTTATAGAAGAACGCTGGCATAGTGTTCCGATACCTGATGAACTTGGCGGTAAAGAAAGAATTTTTATTTTTCATGCTATTTTCAAAAACTATCTCGTGATTGAAGCCGATATTTTAAGCAAAACAACTGGTTATTATATTTGGAAAAAATATAGACCAGGATTTTATTCCAATCCATTCAACAAAAATTCTGAGAAATTTGTCCCCGAAACAATTTTTACAGAAAACCACATCGCGGTAGTCATCAGTCAGTCAACCACCCCTCCTACATACAGTTTAATTTCAACTAAAACATGGGGAAAAATAACACTTTCTAAAGAAATTACAGCCTCTACATTTCAATTCCCGAAAATTGATTCTAATGGAAAATTAATAATAGAAATGTGTATTGCTCTTAATCCTAAGATTACAATTTAAACTGTAGAAATAAAAGTGGGTATAATCATATACTCGCTTTTTTATTTTACAGAAATAAATAATAATTATTATAAAAAAGCATAAAAATAACTAGAAACCCTAGGTCTTTGGTGTTATAATAATCTTATTATGACATTTGAGGAATACACGAATTTTGTAAGATCAACTGCTCTTGGTCCGGCTAATGAGCTTTATTATCCAGTGCTTGGATTAGCTGGGGAGGCGGAGGAAGTGGCTGAGAAATTTAAAAAATTAATTCGAGATCACAATGGAGAAATGAGTGAGGAATATAAACAAGAAATCTTAAAAGAATTGGGGGATGTGCTTTGGTATATAACCAAGATTGCTGATAATTTAGATACCAATCTTAAAGAAGTAGTGGAAATAAATGTTAGCAAATTACAATCTCGAAAAGATAGAGACATAATCCATGGTAAAGGTGATAATAGATAAAATAAAAACCTCTTTAAAAAGAGGTTTTTATTAATTTTAATTAATATTAATTATTAAATCCTAACCAATTTTTTACTTTCTCCCAAAATCCTAAATGTAAACCTTTACTATTATCTGACCATCTAATCGGCTTTGTGCCAGTTGCTGTTGAAGAAGAATTAGTTGAAGTAGCTACAGTTGAAGAAGAATTGTCTAATCGAGCATCTTTAACGAGGTTCTTTAAATCAATAACATATTGCTTTCTTAAAGCTTCAATCTTATCTTTATAATTTTCACGAAGAGTTTTAATTTTCTGATTTAATTCAGAATTATTAGTAAAGCCTATATAAAGTTTAAGATCTTCTTTATTTACTTTACCAAAAATTTCTTCTATTTTATTATCTCTGTCAAAATTCTGCCCATTATCATCTTTATTAGAGATATCTGGTCTATGTGATAAACCATTCTGACTTTGAGCCTTGGCAAAAGTTATTAAAAGAAATGCAAATATTGGAATTAATAATAATTTTTTATAATTTTTCATAATAATTTTATTTTCTTTTTTTATAAAGGTTTAATCAACCTTAATTAAATTATAATACTATAATAAAATTAGACAAACTATTCTTAACACTATACGAAAGGGTAAAGATTTGTTATTATATAAGCGAGCTCTCGTGGTGAAATGGATATCACAACGGTCTTCGGAACCGTTATTCTGGGTTCGAATCCTGGCGGGAGCACAGAAAATAATGTAAAAAGTTTGAAAAACTTTTGAAATATATTTTTGACGAACTGCCAGGATTCGAATTGAAGAGCTTGCGAAGCCAGCAACTTGTTGCTGAAGCTCTGATACAGGGGTCGAGAAATAATATTTTTATAAAGACGAAGTCTGAAATAAAAATATATATTTGGTGACCGAAACTTACGGGAGCACTATACAAGTCGCAAGCTTCAAGTTTCAAGACAGAAGAAAATTCAATAAAGATAGAAATATCTGTTAAAATTAATATAATGAAAATCAACAATCAAGATACTCCAAAATATGTCATCTGAGTATGCGAAGCTCTTCAAAAGAATAATTTTGAAGCTTATTTGGTTGGAGGATGTGTCCGAGATTTATTTTTAAAAAGAACTCCAGTTGATTGAGATATAACGACTAATGCGACTCCGGAAGAAATTATAAATATTTTCGGAATTGATAATACTATTTATGAAAATAATTTCGGTACGGTCGGAATTAAGATTAAAACTACAATTAATGATACTGAAGAGACTACTAATATTGTCGAAGTTACCACTTATCGAAGCGAAGGGGATTATGAAGATTTTCGTAGACCTAGTAAAGTTGAGTGAGGGAAGACTATAGAAGGAGATTTGAAAAGACGAGACTTTACCATGAATGCGATGGCATATGATCCAATGAAGAAAAAGTTAATTGATATTTATAATGGAGAACATGATATTAAAAACAAATTAATACGAACAGTGGATAATCCAACTGAAAGATTTCAAGAAGATGCTCTAAGAATGTTAAGGGCGATAAGATTTTCTTCTCAGCTTAACTTTGTAATTGAAGGAGAAACATTTCAAGCGATCTATAAATTAGGAAAAAATCTAAGTAAGATCTCTAGCGAGAGAATTCGAGATGAGTTTGGCAAGACTTTAATGACAAATAGTCCTATGCCGGCTATAATCATAATGCATAAATTAAATATTCTAAAATATATTTCGGAGGACTTAGAAAAATCGGTTGGAGTATTACAAAATGGTCATCACAAATACGATGTCTTTGAGCATCTCCTACGATCTTTAGATTATGCAGTCCAAAAAGGATATGATTTCGACACTCGTTTAGCAGCCTTATTTCACGATATTGGTAAACCAGCTACCAAGAGATATGATGCTAAGAAAAAAGATTATACTTTCTATGGTCACGAAGTAGTTGGAGCCAGAATAACTAAGAAAATATTAGAGAATTTAAAATTTGAAAAGAAAATAATTGAGCGAGTGGTGAAATTAGTCCGCTATCATATGTTCTTTTCCGATACGGAACAGATTACTTTGTCAGCGGTTAGAAGATTAATTGTTAATATTGGGAAAGAAAATATCTGAGATCTAATGAATGTGCGAATCTGTGATCGTATGGGAAGTGGAACTAAAAAAGAAGAGCCGTATCGATTTAGAAAATTCCAAAGTATGATTGATGAAGCTCTTCGAAATGAAATCTCACTCAAAACTTTAAAAGTAAATGGGGAAGATATTATGAATATTATTAATGAAAAAGGTAGTCCAAAAGTTGGCTTAATCTTAAATGCCTTATTTGAAGAAGTGATTGATGATAATAATAAGAATAATCAAGAATATTTAGAGAATAGAATTATAGAATTAAATAATTTAAGCTTAGAAGAATTAAAAAGTTTAGCCGATCGTGGTAAAGAAAAAATGAAAGAGAAAAACGAAAAGGGATTACAAGAGATAAAAAAGAAATTTAAAGTATAAAGTAGTTTATGAAATATTTTTTACAAATTAAAAACCTGCGACATCTCTGCCGCAGGTCTAAGTAAGTATATCCCTATACTTACTAACCCATTAAAAACTAAATATAGTATAGCATATTTAGATAAAATTGGCAAATAATTATATTAACCTATATTAGATAAGATATTTTCTAAAAATATTATCCGCTCTTGACTTTACATTGTAAATTAAGTATAGTTTATAACAGACTTTTAAAGACATTCTTTCCTATTAAAATAGAATAAAATGAAAAAGGGAGAAATTATTGATTTTATAGCAATAATTATTGTTGCTATTTTTTTTGAATTTATAAAAGATAATATTAATATTACCATCCCGGCATTTCTTACTAATATAAGAAAAGTAGAGATCGGTACTATTTTTATAATTTCTTTTATAATTTTGACTAGAAAGAAAGAAAAAATATATAGATATTGGCCTATAGTTTTAGCTTTGTCTGTGATTTTCTTTTCTTTGTAAGTTTATTTATAAAATTAGCTACCAAGAACTTGGTAGTTTTTATTATTAAAAAATAAAATGTTATATTTTATAAATACTTTATATGTTTTTAACTGATATTCAAAAAAATATTTTAAATAATTATGGATTTAATCTAAATGATCAAGAAAAAATTGAGAAATATTTATTTCCAAGTTGAGAGAGAGATTTATTAAATCCAATTAAAATCAAAGATATCGATAAAGCAATTGAAAGGATTAAAAAGGCAATTGATAATAATGAGAAAATTATTATTTATGCTGATTATGATTGTGATGGTATTCCGGGGGCAGTAATTTTAAATGATTTTTTCCAGATATTAAAATATTATAATTATGAAGTCTATATTCCTAATCGTCATAGTGAAGGTTATGGCTTAAATATCGAAGCAGTTCAAAAGTTTATTAAAGACAAAGTTAATTTAATTATTACAATTGATCTCGGAATTACTAATAACGGATCTGTAGAGTTAGCTATGAACAATAATATAGATGTGATTATTACTGATCATCATTTACCTCTCTTAGATGAAAAAGGGAAGCAAATTATTCCGAAAGCTTTCGCAATTATAAATACTAAGCAAGATGCTTGTGAATATGAGGAGAAATTTCTTTGTGGAACTTCCACAATCTATAAAGTCATCACGGCTTTCTTAAATAAATATCGTGAAGAATATGATGTGCCAGTTGTATTTGAAAAATGGCTCTTAGACATGGTAGCTCTGGCCACAATTGCTGATCTAGTTCCCTTACAAAATGAGAATCGATTATTTGCTAAATACGGATTACTAGTTTTGAAAAAAACCAAAAGGCCTGGGCTTAAAAAAATATTTGAAAATAGTAAAATTATTCTTAAAAATTTAAATGAAGATGATATTGGATATCAAATTGCCCCTAGAATTAATTCTGCTTCTCGTATGGCTAATCCAATTGAAGCCTTTAAGGCATTACTAAATAATGAGGAAGCAGTTCTCTATGCTGATAAATTAGAAAAATATAATACTTTAAGAAAAGAAGAGGTTAGGAAAGCTATTCAAAGTCTGGATCTTGAAAGGTTTAGGAATGAAGAAATAATTGTTATTGGAAATAAATGTTGATCTCCAGGAATCTTAGGGTTAATTGCTTCAAGGGTAGCCGAGAAAACTAAGAAGACAACTTTCGTCTGGGGAGTTGGAGATGATAAAAATATTTTAAAAGGATCAGTAAGAGCAATTAATATTGATCAAAATGTAGTCGAGATTATGAATGAAATAAAAGAAACTTTAATTAACTATGGCGGACATGAAATGGCGGGAGGATTTAGTTTAGAGAAAAATAATTTAAAGAATTTTGAAATCGCTCTGCAAAAATATTCTAAAGAAAAAATAGTTAGGGAAATAAAAATTCCGGATGAAGACTTAGGAAAAAATATTTTAAAAAATAATTTTATAAATTTAAAAATTGAAGATATAACTAAAGAATTATTCCAAGACCTACAAATCTTTGCTCCGTTTGGAATTGAAAATGAAAAAATTATTTTTAGAGTTATTTTAGATAATAATAATAAAATTAAATTTAAAAAATTTGGTAAAGAGTCTGAACACTTAGAAATTTTAATAAATAATAAAATTCGAGGGATAGAATTTTTTGTAGGTAAAGAGAGAGTTGAGGAGTTAAAAAAGCAAAAAGAATTTCTAATTAATTTAGAGTGAGATAATTATCGAAATGACATTGTCTTAAAATTTCTAAAATAATTTCAAATTCGCAACTAAATTTAGAACATGCTAAAATATTTCTATGAAATTATTTTTATATACAGATGGGTCAAGTCGAGGTAATCCAGGACCTGGGGGTTGAGGAGTATTTGTGGAAGCTATTTTAGATAGCGGAGAAGGAAAAGAATTTAAATTGTCCGGTGGTAGTATTCATACCACTAATAATCGTATGGAATTAACAGCAACTATGCAAGGGATGAGATTTCTAAAAATGTATCTCTTAAATAAATACTTTCTGAAAAAAGAAAACCTTGGAAAAGATTTGAAAATAATTTTTAAATTGGACTCCCAATATGTAAAGAACGGAATAGAGACTTGGATCATTAATTGGCAAAAGAATAATTGGAAGGGATCAAATAAAAAACCAATCTTAAATAAAGATCTCTGGCAAAAATTAATTAAAATAAAAGAGGAAGTTAATCAGAAATTAATTGAGAATGGATTTAAAGAGATAAAGTTAGAATATGTAAAAGGTCATGCTGGAATCACTGGAAATGAAATAGCTGATCAATTAGCGACTAAAGAAGCTGACAAATTAAAGACATAGTCTAATCTAAAAGACATTAATTAAAAAGAATAAAGGACAATTTAAATATGTCTTTTAAAAAAGGAGTCTTTTATTCATTTAATAATATTTGAGATAAATTAATTGATCATGATTAAGAACTGCATGTTAGAATGAGTTTATGAATTTAAAATATCTATTAGCTTCTACTTTTGGATTGTTTTTAGGAATAATATTCACCTATAAGTTAAATTTCTCTACTCTAATATTTATAGTTTCACTAGTGATTATATTAATAAATTTTATAATTTATAAATTTAAAAAACCAAAAAATAACAAAAATAAAAATGAAACGACTATATTTATAATATTTTTATTTATATTTATAAATCTAGGAATTGTATTAGGTCAATATAATTTAGCAAAAACCTTTTCACAAAAACAAGATTTTCAAAAATATATCTCAAACAATAAAACTCTCTCTGGAAAAATTTTAAATATTAACTATACAGAAAAATCACAACAATTAATTGTGAAACTAGATACTGGTTCTAATAAAAGCTTTAGAGTTAAGTTAGTTACAAATAAAATTATTGATTATAAACTAGGAGAAAATTTGTCTTTTAGTGGAAAATTATCAGACACTAATGTCCTTTTACCAGATATAACTGATACGGTTAGCCAATCTTATAATATAGAAAATAAAGATGACCTAGAAAACATTTCTGGAGAGTTTATTTTTCCTAATATAAAAATCACCACTACGACTAATAATATATTTTTTAATTTAAAAAATCTCAAAAATACCTTTGTTAAAATTTTAGATAAGGTTTCCCCTAGGAGTTTAGCGGCTCTTTCAAGTGGGGTAACTTTAGGTGACCAGTCTTTATTTACTCAGGAAGAAATTTCTAATTTCCAAAATGCCTCTCTTTCTCATATTATGGTTTTATCTGGATTTAATATAACTGTATTAATTTTATTTTTTAGTATGTTGTTTTTAACACTAAATATTAAATTGAAATATAGGGTGGCGCTAAGTATTTTAATTATTATTATATTTATATTAATAGTTGGTGCTGGACCTTCGATTTTAAGAGCTGGTATTATGGGAAGTATGTTATTGATTGCTTCAATTTTTGGTAAACCCTATCTAGCTAAACAAGGGTTATTTATTTCAGCTATCATTATGCTAATTTTAAATCCAAAAATTGCTCCATATGATATATCTTTTCACCTCTCATTCTTGGCTACACTTGGAATCTTATATATATCACCTATCCTAGAAAATTATAATTTTTTTAAACCCAAACTAGGACAAAATAGATTTTTAAAAAATATAATAGAAATTTTTAGAATTACTTTAGCTATTCAAATTATAATTACTCCGTACTTAGCTTTTGTCTTTGGAGAATTTTCACTACTTGGAATATTTGCTAATATTTTAGTAATTCCAATTATACCAATATTAATGGCTTTAACCATACTAATTATAATTTTTTATTTTATATTTTCTCCAATTAGTATATTCATATCCTATGTTGCCTATATATTCAGTAAATATATTTACATTGTTGCTGAGTATTTTTCAAACTCGAAATTATCTCAAATTAACTCTTATATTTCTATTTATACATTTATATTAATTTATCTTCTATTAATATTTTTTATTTATTTTGAAGATAAGAGACTTCGAATTCAAAAATATTTAAAAGAAAGTTAATCTATGTTAAACAAATTCTTAAAAATCTTGAGGAAATATTGAAGATTGTTTCTTATTGTAATTTTAATACTATTTTTAATAATTGGTTTTTATTTATATTTCAATTTAAAATATAAAAATAATTTAATCGTTAGATTTTTAGATATTGGGCAAGGGGATTCTATTTTAATTAATTTTAAAAGAACTTCAATATTAATTGACGCTGGTCCAAACGATACTGTAATTAATAAACTTGAAAAATACTTACCTGTTTTTGAAAATACAATAAATTATGTCATACCTACACATCCAGACGCTGATCATATTACTGGATTTGTTGATGTTTTCAAAAAATATAATATAAAAAACGTCTTTGAAAATGGAGATATGAATCAAACTACTGAAATCTCAAAAGAGATTAACTCAGAAATATCTTTGGAGATCAAAGAATCCGGGGCCAATATTCATGATATAAGTTGTGGGGATAAATTAACTTTCCCAAAAACACAAACTAATCCTAATGCTTTAACTTTATTCTTTTTACATCCAATTCAAAATAATTTAATAATGAACGAGACTAATGACAATTCTATAGTTATATTATTAGTTTATGGAAAATATAGTTTTCTATTTACTGGAGATATGAGTAGTGAGATTGAGAAGAAAATATTTTTTAATATACAAAAATGTTTTAATGGAGGTGATTTAGACACAATTCAACAAAATCTAAATCATCTAACCATTTTAAAAGTATCTCATCATGGTTCTGACACGGCTTCCAGCGAAAATTTTTTAAAAATTATAAAACCAATATATTCAGTAATTAGTGTTGGTTTTCATAATCGCTATGGTCACCCTAAAGAAAATGTCTTGAGTAGATTAGAAAAATATAGCCAATATATTTTAATGACTAAAGATAGAGGAGATATTACTTTCATTACTGATGGTAATGATTTGGAATTAAATACATCTAAATAAATCTTTCCGGTGTAAACTTTTTTAAATACCAAAGATCTGTTAGAAAATATTAAACCTTAATAGCTAAATGGACTCCTTTTTTAATACAACTAGTGCAAAGTTTTATTCTTTTCCCATTTGGAATAGTTGCCCATTGTAAATTGGGATATTTTCGTCTTTTACCAGCTGGGTTAAACTTGGTAGCACGAACAGAATTGGAATATTTACCAACTACTTTGGTTCCTTTTTGGCAAGATAAGCAAATATTTGACATAGATTTGTTTATTTTTAGTATCATTATACTATCATAAATAAATAAGATTTTCAAGTTAAAATTAAAATTTTTCTTTTTTGTAACTTTTTAGTATAATTTATAAATTATGTTTAATTCCTTAGAATTTATATTTTTTATAATAATTTTATTTTATTCAATAATTTTCCATGAGGTAGCTCATGGCTATGCTGCTTATCGAAATGGGGACAATACCGCTTTAGAGCGAGGTCGTCTTACTTTAAATCCAATTTCTCATATTGATTTAATTGGTTCAATTATTATCCCAATCTTATCTTATTCTATATTTAAAACGGCTTTTGGATGAGCTAAGCCTGTACCTTATAACCCAAATAATATTAAAAATAAAAAATATGCTGAGCTAGAGGTAGCTTCAGCTGGAATCTTGATTAACTTTTTCTTGGCGATATTCGCCTTAGCTTTATTTTATATATTTTCTTATTTTGGAATTTTAAATATTCAAATTGCTTATATTTTAAAATTAATCACTAGTATCAATATATTTTTAGCTATTTTTAACCTTTTACCCTTTCCACCAGCTGATGGATTTTCCATATTTTCTGAACTTTATATACATAGTAAAGCTTTAATTAATAAAATTAAAAATCTATTTACAAAAAACAAAGAGTATAATGTCTACTATAAAGATAATCCGTACACCTCGAGAAACCAACTCTTTAAAATAAAAGCTTTATTTTCTAACCCTTTTGTGATGATCTTGATAATTTACTTTGCGATACAGATTTTTTCATTTTTTATACCTTATATTAATAATTTTATTAACTATTTATATTCTTTTTAGTTATCCACATAATTGTCCTTTAACTAATTATCTTTTATATATTGTCGTTTATAATATATAAGTAAATACTAAAAGATTCTTAAAGATATGAAAATTAGTAAAAAAATAACCTTCCTAATAATAATTATAGTTTGTATTTTGATTGCATTTACTAAATCCAAAGCCGAGTCCTCTTGCTTAAATAACTTCACTTACAATTTAAATCTTGGTTCAACTGATAATACATCTAATGGGGAAGTTTCTAGATTACAATCCTATCTATACTCAATTAACCTACTAAATACAGCTCCTACTGGATATTATGGGGAATTAACCAGAACTGCAGTCGCAAAATATCAAATTTCAATGAATATAACTCCCTACGGTTCGGTTGGGCCTATCACTAGAACTGCTTTAGCCCTATCTTGTAATATTAATTCAAATACTAGTAACAATATTAGCGCTGTTGCTAATAATCCTATAGATAATACCCAACCTTTTGCACCGATAAATACAAATTTAGGTTGCATAGAGTCTCAATATAATTATAAAATAGGATCACAAGACCAAGCTTTATTTGGAGAAATTACAAAACTACAAACTTATTTATATCAAAATAATTTAATGTCTTATCCACCGACAGGATATTATGGAGAATTAACTCAATCTGCGATTCTACAATATCAAAATTTAAGAAATTTACCTCCTACGGGTATGTATGACTTCCCAACTAGAATTACTTTAGCTAAAGAAACTTGTGGAGGTACTACTACTTTAAGTCTGCCTATAATATATAACAATGTTAGTACTCCTAATTAGTGGCTAATAATCTACTTAAAAGTTATCCACATTATTTTATTAAAAATAATTGTCTTTTACAATAATGTCGTTTATAATATGCTTATATAAGACAATGGGTCGTCGTGTCGTTTAGATACGACGACCTTTGTCTTTTATTAATTTTATGGTTAGAAAAACAATCGCTCGTCGAACTAGAACATCAAAATATTCAAATAATAGAAGTCTTCCTCTAAGAGGCAACCTCTACAGAAAAAATAAACGCAGAATTTCTTTTTCAAAACTTTTTAAAATTGCCTTTATTTCTGTATCTTTTATCTCCATTGTTTTTGCTATTCTATATGGATTATTTTTATATAATAAAACTAATGCTGAGAATATTAACCAAGAAACAGTTCTGAAAGGACTATCTCAAATAATGACTTTACCAAATAATACTGATCTAATATCTGTAAAAAGAGTATCCGATGCTAAAAATCTCATATCAGAAAATGATTTCTATAAAAATATAGCTCTGACTAATGGAGATTATATTATAGTATATAAAAATACTTTAATTATCTATGATTTTGATAAAAATCATATTAAAAAAATACAAACTAATATTCAAAACTTAAATAATTATTAAAATAATTTATCTAAAATTAAATTTGATTTGCAGTTTTTTAAAAAATGTGATACTATTTCAGGTATTCACTTGATTAAAATTACTTTCAAGTGGCTATTATTAAAACTACAACGAGTCCAATATTATTTCACGAATAGATGTAGAAATAACAAAGACTTATAATTAATTTAAATAAATTATTTTTATGGCAGATTTTACAAGAAATAAACCCCATGTAAATGTGGGAACTATTGGTCACGTAGACCATGGAAAAACTACTTTAACCGCTGGTATTCTTAATGTTCTTCACTTAATGAATCCAAATATTAAAGTAAAAGCTGTTTCGGAAATTGATAAAGCTCCTGAAGAAAAAGCTCGAGGGATTACAATTTCTCTATCTCACTCAGAATACGAAACTGACAAAAGACATTATGCACACGTTGATGCTCCAGGTCATGCTGATTATATTAAAAACATGATTACTGGTGCCGCTCAAATGGATGGTGCTATCTTAGTAGTAGCCGCGACTGATGGTCCTATGCCACAGACACGTGAACACGTTATTTTAGCTAAACAAGTTGGTGTTCCTAAATTCGTAGTCTTCATGAATAAATGTGATATGGTTGAAGACAAAGATATGCTTGACCTAGTTGAAGAAGAAATTAGAGAATTATTAACTAAAAATGGTTACGATGGTGCTAATACTCCAATTATTCGTGGTTCTGGACTTAAAGCTTCTGAGGCTAAAGACGTTAATGATCCTTGGGCACAAAAGATTATTGAGTTAATGAATGCTCTCGATACTTGGATTGATGATCCTGTCCGAGAATTAGATAAGCCTTTCTTAATGCCAATCGAAGATATCTTCACTATTGAAGGAAGAGGAACTGTAACTACTGGTAAAATCGAAAGAGGGGTAGTTAAACTAAACGAAGATGTAGAAATTATTGGTTTAAAACCAACTCAAAAAACTACCGTAACTGGTATTGAAATGTTCAACAAATCTTTAAATGAAGGACAAGCCGGAGATAATGCTGGAATACTTTTGAGAGGTGTAAAGAAAGAAGATTTAATGAGAGGACAAGTCTTAGCTAAACCAGGATCAATTACTCCTCATACTGAATTTGAATGTGAAGTCTATGTTCTTAAAAAAGAAGAAGGTGGGCGACACACACCATTTTTAAATGGATACAAACCTCAATTCTATGTTCGAACTACAGATGTAACTGGAGAATGTACTCTTCCATCAGGATCTGAAATGGTTATGCCAGGAGATACTATCAAAGGTATGCATGTTAAATTAATTGCCCCAATCGCTCTTGAAGAGCAAGGAAGATTTGCTATCCGAGAAGGAGGCAAAACTGTTGGAGCTGGAGTAGTTACTAAAATTATCGCTTAAAAAATAAAAATTATAAATTCGTTCTTTCTAATTAAAATTATTTGAAAATATGGCAGACAAAAAAGTCGTTACTAAAAAAACTGTTAAAACTAAAAAAGTGGTTAAGAAAGTTGATAGTGATTCTAAAATCTCAAAAGAGATTCATAAAGCTAAAACTAATTCTAAAAAAGAATCAGAAAACAAGCTTAGAATCATTGTTAAAGCCTATGAACCAAAAGTTTTAGATTTATCAGTTAAACAAATAATTGACACAGCGAATCGATTTGAAGCAATAATTAGAGGACCAGTTCCACTTCCAATTGAGATTGCTAAATATACTGTAAATCGTTCATCTTTTGTTTATAAAGATGCGCGTGAGCAGTTTGAGATTAGAGTTCATAAGAGAATTATTGATATCTTAAACCCTAATCCTAAGTTAATCGAAGCTCTTACAAACCTATCTCTTCCTTCTGGAGTAGATATTAATGTAAAGATGGGTTAATTTAAAAAATTATTAATTATTAAATCGACCAATGTTTAGACTTAATCTATAAAATTAAATCTAATTATGTCGTTTCCGAAATATATGAAATTCACGATTGCAATCAAACAAAATATGACTCAGTTTTTTGGAGAAGATGGTGTGGTGGAACCAGCAACAATTTTAAAAGCTGAACCCTTAACTGTTACTCAACTTAAAACTAAAGAGAAAGATGGTTATGAAGCTATACAAGTAGCTACAATTAATCAAAAAAAAGAAAGGGTTTCTAAATCAGTCTTGGGGCACACTAAAAATCCTTTTAAGGTTATTAAAGAATTCCGAACTCAATCTGGAGATTTGCAAATTGGAGCAAATATTAATTTAGATATTTTCCAAGCTGGAGATATAGTAAATATTTCTGGTATATCTAAAGGTAAAGGTTTCCAAGGTGTAGTCAAAAGACATGGCTTCAAGGGGGGGTGAGGTCAACACGGGCAAAAGCACTCTCATCGTGAACCAGGTTCAATTGGTGGTGGTGGTCGAGCTGGAGGAAGGGTAGCTAAAGGAATGAAAATGGCTGGCCGAATGGGAGGAGATAAAATTACTCAAAAGAATGTAAAAGTTCTAGATGTTGATGTTGAGCATGGAATAATTCTAGTAAAAGGAGCTGTTCCTGGGAAAAGAGGAACTGTTATTGAAATAACTCAAAAATAAATATATGAAAGTAAAAGTATATAATCAGAACGGAAAAGAGGAAAAAGAAATTGACTTACCAGAAAATATTTTTGGGTTGAAATTTAATCCTGATCTAGTATCTCAAGTATTAGCTGTACAAAAAACTAATCGTAGAGCAGCAACTGCTCAAGTTAAAGATAGAAGCATTGTTTCTGGAACTAATCAAAAACCTTGGAAACAAAAGGGTACTGGTAGAGCTAGACATGGTTCTAATAAGTCTCCACTTTGGCGACATGGAGGTATAACTCATGGGCCAAGTAATTTAAAAAATTATAAGAAAGTCTTACCAAAAGGTATTCGTAATGCAGCCTTATTTAATATTCTTTCTCAAAAATTAAAAGATAATCAAATTCTTTTTGTGGAAAATATTAAAGTAAGTAATGCTAAAACTAAAGAAGCTCTAGAAATTATGAATAATATTGCCTCTATTCTTAATTTTAACAATCTTAATTTTAAGAAAAAAGGAAATGTCTATATGACTTTCCCTAAATTAATTGAAGGAGAAAAAAGAGCTTTTCGAAATCTTCCTTATGTCTTAGCACATAATTTAGAAGACATTAATCCATTAGATATAGCCAATGCTAGATATTTAGTTATGACTAATCCTGTCGAAACTATGGATTACTTAAACAATAAATTAAAATAATTATATGGCTAAAAAAGAAATTACCGAGAAAAAAGAAATAGGGGAATCTAAAAATTCTGAGGGAAAAAAATTAAAAAAAGAAAAAAGTTCTTCTTTAATCATTTCTCCAAGATTGACTGAGAAAGCTTCCAATTTATCATCTCTTAATATTTATACTTTTAATGTTAAGAATGATGCTACTAAGATTACTCTATCTAAAGAAATTGAAAAAACTTACAAAGTTAAACCTTTAAAGATTACAATTATTAACCAGCCAAGAGCTGCAGTGTTTTCTCGAAATAAATTAGGATTTAAATCTGGCTTTAAAAAAGCCCAAGTTATCTTAAAGAAAGGCGATAAAATTGTCTTATCATAAAATTATTAAATAATGGTAAATTAAGCCGATAAATTAATTATAAATTTAAAACTATGAAAAAATATAAACCAACTACACCTTCCAGAAGAACTATGACTGGTATAGATTACAGAAAAATATTATCTGGACATAAAACAATAAAATCTCTAAAAAAAGGTTTTAGTCGTGGTAGTGGTAGAAATTCACATGGAAGAATAACTACTCCTTATAAAGGATCAGGTCATAAAAGATCTTTTAGAGATGTTGATTTTAGATATAATAAATTTAACATTCCAGCTAAGATAGTTTCAATTGAATATGATCCTAATCGATCTGGATTTATTGGACTTGCTATTTATGCTGATGGGGAGAGACGTTATGTCTTAATACCAAAAGAAATTAAAGTTGGAGATAAATTTATTGTTTCTGAAAAGGTTGATCTAAATGTTGGTAATCGTTGTATCTTAAAAAACATACCAGTCGGGACCAATGTTTATAATATTGAAATTAAAAAGGGAAGCGGAGCAAAAATGGTGCGAAGTGCTGGAAGTTTTGCTCAAGTTGTAGCCCATGATAATGGATTTACTTCAATTAAACTTCCTTCAACAGAAATTAGAAAAGTACCAGATACTTGTTTTGCTTCTATCGGAGGAGTTTCTAATGATGAGTGGAGATTAAGAGTGATCGGTAAGGCTGGAAGAAGTCGTTGGTTAGGATTAAGACCTAAAACTAGAGCTAAGTCTAAAAATCCAGTGGATCATCCATACGGAGGAGGAGAAGGTTCACAACCAAGAGGAACAAGAAGGCCTAAAACAGCTACTGGAAAAATTACCGGAGGTAGAAAAACTAGAAAAAGTAAGAAATACTCTAATACTCATATAATCTCAAGACGAAGTAAAAATAATAAAATAGAAATTTAATTTTTGCAAAAATATTAAAAATATAGTATATTCTAAAAACTATGCCTACTATTAATCAATTAATCAAGAATAAAAGAAAAAAGATTGTTAGAAAATCTAGATCTTTAACTTTATCTCAAGGTTGGAACTCTGTTAAAAATAGAGCCAATTTCTATAACTCTCCATTTAAAAGGGGGGTCTGTACAAAAGTTACAACTACAACTCCAAAAAAACCTAACTCTGCTTTAAGAAAGATTGCCAGAGTTAGATTAACTAACCAGCAAGAAGTTACCGCCTATATTCCAGGAATTAAGCATAAGCTCCAGGAACACTCAGTAGTTATGATTAGAGGTGGAAGAGTGAAAGACCTTGCCGGAGTTAGATATCATATTGTTCGAGGAAGACTAGATGCGACTGGAGTAGAAAATCGTAAACAAGGTAGATCAAAATACGGTGCTAAACGACCTAAATCTTCAAAATAATAAAATTCTTTTTCAAAACAAATCCTCTTACTTTAAGAGGATTTGTTTTTTATTTAAAAATAGAACTATATACTGATACTATGTTAAAATAAGACTATGTTAAGAAATAAAAACCCAATCATCATAGCAAATCTAAAAGATAATGTTTCGACTATAAATGAAATTAAAAACCTTTTTAAAAATACAGAAAAAGAATATAAAATTTTTGAAAAAATTAAAAATAAAATTCTTAAAAAGAAACCTGTTAAGAAAAACATCACTTTCTATATATCTTTACCCTCACTATTTATCTATGAAACTCAGGAATTTATAAAAAAGAACTCTAACTATAAAAATATAGTTGTTGGGGCACAGAATTTTAATACTATTTCTAAACAAAACCTAAATAACAATATAACTTTATCTCAAATCAAAAATATTGGTTCTAAGTTTGTAATTTTAAATAGCAATTTCTATATTTCTCAAAACCTTAATCAAAATATAGAAGAAGATTCTAATAATTTTAAAGGTAACGATAAGCTAATAAAATCTTCGCATAATTTAATTCTAGACAGATTAAATGCTGTCAGTAAAAAATATAAAGATAAAGAAATTTTAAATGGAAATATAGAGAAAAATTTAAACAACTCCCAAAAAGAGATAGATTCGGCAAAAAAGAATCAAAAAGAATTACTAGATTTAAACGATAAATTAAACTCAGCCCTAAATTCAAAAATGCAAACCATTTTAGTTTTAAATGAAATATCTAATAATCTACAATTCTTAAATAACATTGTTAAAAATCTAATAAAAAATATTCACTACAATCTACTTAACAATCTGATAATATGTTATAAAGATTCAATAAATGAATACAATAGTCTCGGTATTTTAAATATTGAAAATTGCCAAGAGAAAGCCATAACTATTAGACGGGCTATTTCAAATCTGTTTGGTATTGATAATGCTAAAAAAGTAAAAATTTTATATAGTGGGAAAGTGGATGAAATAAATATCTTTGAACTTCTAGAAAACGGCGGGATTGATGGTGTATTATTAGATGAAGAAGAGATTAAGCCAAAATTTTTAGCAAAAATCTTATCTAATTTATCTTAAAATAATTTAAGTTATAATTAAAATATATGAACAAAATAATTTTAAGAGTAGATTTTAATGTTCCAAGAAGTTCTGATTATAAAAAAATCTTAGATACTTCAAAAATAGACAAACTCCTCCCAGAGATCAAAAAACTAACTAAAAATAATACTATAACCATATTAAGCCATCTTGGTAAAGGCAATCTAAAGACAGACTCTTTAAAAATTGTTGATAAATATTTAAGAAGTAAGCTAAATAAAAATGAAAATAAAAAAATAATAATTCACGAAAATATTAGATTTCTATCTGGAGAAACAGCTAAGCCAAATAGCTCAGCCTGAAACAAAGTTGTTAAATACTATGGAACTTTAGGGAATATTTATATTGATGATGCTTTTCCGGTTATGCATAGAGATCAAGCCTCAATCACTGGACTACCAAAACTCTTTAAGTCTGAACATAAAAAAGTTACTATTGGAAATTATTCTAAAAAAGAAATTATCTATCTTAATAAATCTTTGGCTTTAGCCAAAAATAAAAATATTGAAACACTACTTATCTTATCAGGAATCAAAACTAAAACTAAGCTACCTCTAATAAAAAAATTTTTAGACCTTGGTAATAAAGTGGCAGTTGGAGGTGGTAATGCTAATCAAATGCTAAAAGAAGTAATGAGATATAGTATAGGTAAATCCTATTTTGATAAAAGTTATGTCCTTAGTAAAAAAGAAGTTGATTATTTTAAAAAGAAGATTGCCGAAAAGAAATTAATACTCCCTATTGATGTGATTTTAAAAAATCAAAAAATAGAATTAACTAATAAATTAAAAACTACTGATTATATATCCGATATTGGACCAGCAACTTTAGCTATGATTAATCAAGAGATAAAGAAAGCAAAGAATATAATTATGAATGGCCCATTAGGATTTTACCAATTCGGTTTTGATAAAAGCACTATTAATATTTTGAAAAACCTAGAAAAGCAATCTAAAAATAAAAATATATTAATTGGGGGTGGAGACACTTTGGTTTTAGTTAAAAAAATAAGATTAAAAGAAAATAAAAATCTACATATTTCTTTAGCCGGGGGAGCGATGCTAGAATTCTTGACTAAGGACGGCCAATTACCTGGAATAATTGCTATAAAATAAGCTTATTTTCTGAATGTTAATACTAAATTAACATTAGTTTTTTCTGTTATAAAATATAGTAGTAGATAGATACTGGATTCTGTATAAACAACAAAGAGAGAAAGACTAAAAGATTGATTAAATATCTACTGATTTTAAATTATAAATTTACTAAATATTATTAACTTATTAATTAATACAAAATATATTATGACTCGTAAATATAAATTAGAAAGATTACAAAAACACATCTTATTAGGATTTTCTGGGGTAACTTTAGCTTCAACTATGTTTTTTGGTTCAGCTCAAGTTGCTACTGACAATCAAATTTCTCAAGATACCTATACAACCGAAACTAAAATAGGTCTAAAGACTAATGAGGTTAAAATCCTAAATAAAGCTCAAAAAGAAAACCTAAAATTCTATCAAAATCACCTTCGTGACACACATCAGGATATAGATTAATCTAACTCTTAAATATTCAAGCTTATTATTACCTAAATAATAAGCTCTGATTATGTGTATAACTTTTAAATCTTTTAAATAAACTTGATATAATTTTATTAAGGTATAACCTTAATTTATTATTATAATTATTAAAATATTTATCATGAAAAAATATCTAATATCAATTCTCGGCTCTGCTTTAATTTTAGGATTATTTTTGACAATTTCTTCTTCAGCTCAAACTTCAACTAATAAAACTGCTCCGAATGTTAAAAGCTTATTGTTAGCAACCGTTAATATTTATAATGCTACTAATACAAAAATAGATAATAATACTTACTCTATATCCTTCCAATTAGATAATCGAGTTGGTATTCAATCTGATATTCGCTATGGTGTGGAATTAATGAATAAGAGCACAGGTCAAATTGCTGACCTATATCTAGTAAATCAAGCCCTAACTTTAGGAGAAAATCAATCTAAAGATTTAACTTTAAAATACTCTTTGCCTGGATTCCTATCTAATGGTAGTTATAACTTAATGATTGTTGCTCAAAATGCCTCTGGGCTTCCGCTTGCAGTTGTACCAGCCGGATATCCAGAAGCTATTATAGATATTCAAAATAATTCTAAACTAATTAACCTTCAGGACTGCTCTTTATTTGTTGATGCTTCTTCGACTAATAATTCATTGTTCGCTAATCTTAACAGTAATCAAGCCTTAACAGCAACCTGTAAAGTCAATAATCTAACTAATGATAATAACTATTCTCTTCAATTAATTACTCATAAAGGGGGTAAATTTGGAAATATTCTTAATAACGCTATAGAGCAAGATTTAGGTATAAAGAAAAACACCAACAATACTATAAATTTTAAAATTCCAACTTTAAATAATCCCGGTTCTTATTCTGTCGATACTTTCTTGATAAACTCTAAAGGCGAGAAAGTTTCTCCTTCTATTTACTTTACTTACAATATAAGTGGCTTAAATGTAATTATTCAAAATCTTATTTTAGATAAAGATAGTTATAAATCAAACGATACTGCTAAATTACAATTGTTTTGGAATGGCTCTTCAATAAATTCCAATAACAATCTAACTTTGGATGCTAAAATCTACGATAATTCTAACAATCTTTGTGGAGAAATAAGTAAAAAATTGAGCTTGGATCTTAATTTAAGTGATTTAAATTTAAATATTCCAATTGCTAGAAATTGCCCCAAGGCTATAGCTAAAGTAAATATTTTA
Organism: uncultured Candidatus Saccharibacteria bacterium; assembly: GCA_964635125.1. Taxonomy (GTDB): domain Bacteria; phylum Patescibacteriota; class Minisyncoccia; order Phycocordibacterales; family UBA5272; genus UBA5272. The sequence continues at coordinate 31,006 of CAZWMQ010000004.1, forward strand.
AGTGGTGATCAAGTGCTGGCTAATAGTGAAATAGATTCTAATAATTCTAGCAATAATATAAACATAAATCCAAATATTAAAAATATTTCAAATACTCAGGTTAATAAGGTTTATATTCTGATCTTTATTTTAGTCTTAGTGTTACTAGCTTATGGTATTTTAGTTTTCAAAAAATCAGCTAATAAAAAATAATCAAATTTAAATTATATATAAATATGAAAAAAATATTAATAATAATCATTCCCTTACTTACAATTTTTTTAACTATAAACCTTACAAAGGCTGATACTTTTTCTTATGGATACTTAGATACTTCGCTTAAATCACCTCCAGCTTGTGGAGATGGTTCTTTAGATTCTATTAACCCTGATGGCTATATCCCTTGTACTGACGATGGCTATAGGGTAATCCAAGGGACTTTTAATTTATCTTCTGTTTGAAATCAAGCTAATGAAACAGCTTCTTTAAACCTAAATACTTATTATGAAATCTGTAAAGATTCTTTCTGTCTCGATGGTAGAAATTCTTCAATTTATGGTGGGAATAGTTATCTAAACTTTAATTCAGACTTAATAAGTAATGCTGTACTTATTACTTCGGGGAGTAAAAATTTTCTAGAAAATTCTTGTATTTCTAATTGTATTAACCCGGATATTAAAAGTTCTGATAGCTTTTTTTGGTCCATTAAATTAGATCCTAATTTTATTCCAATAGGCGGAAATTATACTCTGGAGACCACCTTTACTCCATATCTTATTACCACCGTGAATACTTTTGCCTTTCCTATAAATAGTATTGATTCTACTATATCAGTTACTAATAAATGCGGAATTACTGAGCAACAAGTAATAGATAATTATTATAGTAGTAGTGCTACAAATAACTATCAAGAAAAAATATATAACCCTTGGATGTCTTATCATGAATATTATAATAATTTCAATACTGTGGGTGTCTCAGGAATAAATGAGATGTTGTATGGGAATCCTGTACCTGATTTTCCAGGGGCAGATAGCGGGACATTGGGTTCAGGTGGTACTATGTGTGTAGAAGAGGGCCTTGTTCCTAATGGTTACTTATATGATTTTGGTGATTGTACCCCTAAAATTCCTTATGTTTGCTCTATATTACCTACTATAAAATTAAGATAATTTTATACATATAAACTTTTTATAAGCTTATAAAATAACATCTAATATTACTGGACAATGATCAGATCCATAAACCTCATTTAAAATTTTAATCTTTTTAACTTTCTTCTCTAAGCTCTTGGAAATAAAAAAATAATCTATTCTCCATCCAACATTTCGTGCTCGAGCCCTCGTCTTAAAATCCCACCAAGTGTATTCTTGTTTATTAGGATTCTTATCTCTTCAAATATCAACAAAATATTTCTTCCATTCGGCAAGTAAGTCTCTCTCTTCTATAGTGCAACCTAATTTACCGGCATTTTCTTTAGGGCGGGCAAGATCTATATCCTCTACTGTCGCATTAACATCTCCACAAAAGATTACTGGCTTTTTCTTTTCTAATTTTAAAGCTAATTTTAAAAACTTTTTATAATATTCTAATTTATATTTGAAATGCTCTTCACTTTTGCCGCCATTTGGTCAATAGCAATTTATTAAATAAAACTTCTCATATTCGGCGATAATTGTTCGTCCTTCATTGTCAATAAAATCTTTATACCCCATAGTCCCTTTAACTTCTACAGGTTGAGTTTTTGAATAAATAGCGACCCCAGAATAACCTTTACGATTAGTTGCTGATTCAAAAAAAGAATAATATCCAGCTTTATCTTTAGTATTATCAGTTAATTGTTCTAATTCACTTTTGGTCTCCTGAATACAAATAATATCTGGTGAATAGTCTTTAATTAGTTTGTCCAATTCTCCCTTTCTCTCAATAGCTCTTATACCATTTACATTCCAAGTTATGATTTTCATAAAAATAGTTTAACATAAAAATAAAAAGATGAATAAAATTCATCTTTCAAAAACTTTAATTAAAAACTTTGTCTATTTATATCATAGTCCAAAGTCGTAGCTTCTTTAGCTTCTTTTCTAACATCAACATAAGCAATACTGTGTAAAGCGCAGTAGAAAATAAATTTACCAGGTATAGTCTTCTCACCTTTACGGTTATAGCTATCTGAAGTAATTATTTTTATCTTGGTATATTTGTTACTATAACACATTGCACAATTCGGCAAAGATAATTTGCTTTTACTCATAAAGAACATTTTAGAATCCAAATATATCATTGATTATGCTAAAAGACAAGTGTTATTTTACTTTCCGAGAGTGGTATTTATTAAACTGCTCTTTTAAGAATTTATTAGTAACATTAGTATAGATTTGGGTAGTAGAAATAGAAGCATGCCCTAACATCATCTGCACGGTTCTTAAATCTGCTCCATTTTTCAATAAATCCGTAGCAAAGGAATGCCTTAAAACATGTGGAGTACATTTCTTACTAATACCCACAAACTCGGCATATTTCTGAATTATTCTCTCTACACTTCTAGTAGTTAATCTTAAATCCTGCCCAGATTTAACTCGCTCTGTAGCTCGAAATGACAAATCAATAAATAAAGCCTCGTCTACATCCACTCTATCTTTTATATACTCTTGGGTGGCTTTTACAGCATACTCTGAGAAAAATACTACTCTAATCTTACCGCCTTTTCCTCGTATGGAGATTTCTTGAGAAGCAAAATCATCGTCTCTATTTAAAGAGCATAACTCAGAAACACGCAGTCCGGTAGAGAAGAAAGTTTCTAGAATTGCCTTATCTCTTTTAGAAATTAATTTTAGTAATTTCTCGGTCTCTACTCTGTTTTTAATTTTATTTTTACTTTCAATTAAGGTCTTAATTTTAATTTTTAAATATTCTTCGGGAGCTTTTAATAAATTTTGTAAATCTTTTTCTGAGATTAAGTCTAGCTCTTGTTGATGAGTCTTAGCAAGTTCAATTTTTTCAGGGTCGTATAATGTTTCATCTTTCTTGCGAATATATTTCAAAAAAGCTCTTAGAGCAATTAAATGGTAATTCTGAGTTTTTTTATCTAAAGTTAGAGATAATTTATTTTTAGAATTTTTCTTAGTTTGTGAGGGGAGACGATTCAGATATAAGCGATATTCTCGCATCACCCTATCGTTAATCTCAGAAAATTTATTTGTATCTAGAAAATCAATAAATCTATTCAAATAATGAGTATAATTTCTAACGGTTAATAAACTTCGCCCTCTTTCAATCTCAACATATTCTAAAAATTGCCCTTTCAGAATATACAATCTCTCTTTTAAAATATTGTGCGACATATATTATTTAATAGTTTAGCATATAGAATACTTGAAAAAAGAAAATATTTACTCTTGCTTTTTTTAACAAAATATGCTATGATATATAAACTTATTTAAGTCAAGATAAAAAGAATAATATGCTTACTAAAAGAAAAAAAGCGAATGCTATTAAAGAAACTCAACTTCATGATACTGATACTGGTTCAGCTGAAGCTCAGGTTGCTATTTTAACTAAAAAAATTGAAGAAGTTACTAGCCATTTAAAGACTCATAAAAAAGACAATCACTCTCGAAGAGGATTAATTCAAATGGTAGCTGACCGAAGAAAACATTTAAAATACCTAGAAAAATATAAACCAACTTCTTTAAAGAAAGTTGCTAAAAAATTAGGTTTAAGAGCTTAAGAATTAAAATCTCTCAACTTAACGAGAGATTTTAATTTTAATATAATATCTTGCTATAATAAATAAGTAGAAATTTTAATACTAAAAACTAGCCTATCTAGTTTATTATCAATCAATTTATTTAATTTAATAGAAAATAAAATTATATGTCAATTATCAAACATAAAGAACAAAGAGTAGCTATTTTTATTGATGCTCAAAACCTTTATCATAGTGCTAAAAATTTATATAATTCTAAAGTTAATTTTAAAAACATTTTAGATACTTCAATTGCTGGGAGAAAATTAATCCGAGCAATCGCTTATGTGATTACCACTGAAGCTGGAGACGAGAAAGATTTTTTCGAAGCTTTAACTAAAATGGGTATTGAGACTAAGACGAAAGATTTACAAATTTTTATAGATGGAAATAAAAAGGGGGATTGGGATGTCGGATTGGCTATTGATGCAATTCGTATTGCTCCTAAAGTTGATGCGGTTATTTTGGCAACAGGTGATGGGGACTTTCAACCTCTTGTCGAATACCTTAAAAACTTTACTCAAGTTGAAGTAATCTCTTTCGGAAGATCAACATCTTCAAAATTAAAAGAAGTCGCTGAAGAATTTATTGATATGTCAGAAGCTCCAGAGAAATTTATAATTAATCATCGCCGAACTAAACATCTTAATAAAAAATATATCAAAAGATAGTCCTAGGTTTATGATATAATTTAAGTAATTAAAGTTTTTAATTACTATGGCTTATATTCCAACTATACATACTTACGAGGACGATATTAATGAGAATCGTGGTTTTGATCAAGCACCAATTTCAGGAGGAGTAGAAAATATTAATAATTCAATTATGCTGATTAAAGATAAGCCGAAAAATTCTTTATCAAAAAAAATTTTATCTTTTATTGCAATTTTATTTATTTTGGGTTCCGTTCTTATTATTGGTTATTATTTTTATGGAAAATGACAAAATAAATTAAAAGAGACTCAAATTAATAATAATGCTGAGGAAACCCAAAAACAATCTGAACAAATTGAAGCTGTGGGTGTAAAAAATGATCTTTCAAAGATCTTGCCAACTTTAGCTCCTGGAATAAATAAATATGTGGCCCAAGCTGTAATGAAAAATAATATTATAATCCTAACTTTAAATGATAATAGTTTAAATGGTATTGATAATTACAGCTCAATTTATGGATACATTTTAGCCCACAAAAATGACTTAAATAGTGATTTATTTTTTGCTTTTAAAATTAGTGATTTAATCCAAGATCTAATGGCTAATAATGGTTTAGCTGCTTCCAATAACTCTAATTCTACAAATACTATGCCAACTACGACTTCTTTTATTAATAAACCAATTCCAATTAAAGCTGAGAATTTAACCTGAGAAAATAAATCTCTTAATAATCAGGATTTCGAAGTAGCTAATGCTGGAATCATAAATTTTGTTTATGGATATTCTTTGCATAAATATTTAATATTAACCACCTCTCTAAAAGACTTTTTTGACACTGAAGATAATTTAAAATCCTAAATATTTTATGTCTTTTGTATCCTTAAAATCAGCTTTTATTTCCGGATTAAATGCTAAGTTAGTAAAAGTTGAATGTGATATAGGGAGAGGTATTAACTCGTTTAATTTAATTGGGTTAGGGGATAAAGCAATTGAGGAAAGTAAAGAGAGAATTTCTTCAGCTCTTCGTAATTCAGGATATTCCAATCCTAGACAAGTAAACCAAAAAACGACTATTGCTTTAGCTCCGGGAAATTTAAAGAAAGAAGGGACTACTTTTGATTTAGCTATAGCTTTAGCTTATTTAATAAATAACAAAGAGATTAAAGTTGATATGCTAGAAATTAACAATTCTCTGTTTGTTGGAGAATTATCTTTGGAGGGAAAACTTTCTAAACTGGACGGGGCTTTAGCTATTGTAGAATTAGCTCTTAAATCTGGAATTAAAAATGTCTTTTTACCTAAAGAAAATTTAAAAGAGGCTAGTTTAGTTAAAAATCTAAATATCTATGGAGTGGAAAGTTTGTTACAACTAATAGATCATTTAACTGATACTGAAAAAATTGAAAAAACAAAAACTTTAGATTTGAATAAAATAATAATTAAAAAATTTGATAATAATGAAATAGATTTAAATGACATCAAAGGGCAACTTGAGGCTAAAAGAGCTCTGACTATCGCTATTGCTGGTAGGCATAATATTGCTTTATATGGACCGCCTGGAACTGGAAAAACAATGCTAGCTAAAGCTGCCCAAAAGTTATTACCAAATTTAGATTATGAAGATATTTTGGAAGTAACTAGAATTCACTCTATTGCCAATTTGGAACATAATTTTAAAAATATAATTCTAACTCCTCCATTTAGAAACCCTCATCATACTTCAAGCTATGTCTCCTTAGTTGGTGGAGGAAGCAATGTAAAACCAGGAGAAGTTACTCTGGCTCATAAAGGTATTCTATTTCTAGATGAGTTCCCAGAATTTGAAAAGAAAAGTCTGGAAGCATTAAGAGAACCTATGGAAGATGGGTTTATCTCTATTTCAAGAGCTAAAGGTACGGAGAAATTTCCAGCTAATTTTATTTTAATTGCCGCCATGAATCCTTGTCCTTGCGGATATCGTGGTACTAAAAATAAAAAATGCACTTGCTCTATTTTAGATTTAAATAGATATGAAAAAAAATTATCTGGACCAATCATGGACAGAATTGATATCTGGGTAAATGTTTCAAATATTCCCTATAAAGAATTGATTGTAAGTAGTAGCGATTCTCTAAGCACTGAAGATTATCAAAAAAATATATCTTTAGCTAGAGAAAAAATGTATTTAAGATTTAAAAATGAAAATAAATTAAAAGTAAATAATGATTTAAATGCTAAAACCATATTAAAATATATTAACTTGGATGCTGACTTGAAAAAAGAATTTGATAAATATGCTTATAAATTAGAAATATCTCCTAGGGTTTATCATAAGATTTTAAAAGTAGCTAGGACTATTGCTGATTTAGATAATGCGAAAGAGATTGAATTAAAACATCTCTTGGAAGCTTTAAATTATAGACCTAAAATAAATAAATAATTTTAAATTACTATATAACTGATTAAAAAGGATTACCTGTTCCACGAGTCTCAAAATGTAAGTGAGGTCCGGTTGATCTACCGGTATTTCCAGATGCTCCTATAACTTGACCTTGTTTAACACTTTGACCATTAACCACATTAATCTTAGATAGATGAGCGTAGATAGTTTGTGTACCATTAGGATGAGAAATAATTACAACCTCTCCATAACCTCCGTTATAACCTATAGAGTTGGATCTGATTACTATTCCGTCTGCAGCAGCTACAACTGTCGTCCCAACACGACAACCTAAATCTACTGCGCTATGATATGGTCCGTGTAATCCTTGAGTTTTGACACATCCGCTAACTGGACGCATAAAATACCCCGCAATAATATTATTCTTGTATTTGGGAGTGGATTTTGAGGTTGAGGTTTTATTACTAGTTATAATATTAGCTTCTGCATCTGGAATAAAAACTATATCTCCGGAATTTAATTTTGTATCTATAGCTAAGCCATTATATTCAGCGATTTCGTTTGCGTCGGCTTTATATTTTTTAGCAATATCTGAAATAGTTCCACCTGATTTAACTTTATACTCCACTCCATTAATAGGAAATATTAATAAAGTTTGCCCAGGGTGTATAGTTTTAGTTTTTAAATCATTAGCCCAAATAATAGTATTCTGATTAATTCCAAATAGATCAGACAATGTCTTTAGAGTATCTCCATCCTTTACTTCGTATAAACTAATAATACCGTCTGTTACTTTCTCTTTTTCAGTAGAAACTCTAATAGTTCCGGATTGTACCGAAATAGTTCCGTCATTATTAATAGTATTAGTATCTTGGGTATTACTTTGAAAATTAATTGCTTTTGGTTTCAATAAATCTTCATTCATTAAAACTTTTTTACTAGTTGAGGATTGATCGGCGCTTTTCTTAAAAAGAAAAATGATATTTTGGAAAAAAGATGCTTTAGCTTTTGTTAATCCAATAATTACCATGCCCAATACCACGACAAGTAAAAAAAACAAAATCAATCTTCTATTAACAAATTTTACTTTCATATAAAGAATAAATACTTGATTTTTGCTTTTCAGTATTTATTTATTAAAATTTAATCTATATCTTATTTAAATTATATCATAATTTAAAATTTTTAAAAATTAATATTTGACATTCTATTTTATGTTATAATTAAATTATTATGACAAATGATTATTTAGATGTGCGAAGCCCTTATATAAAAAGTAACATTTATAGCTCTATTTATGATAGAAAAAATAACATTTCTTTAAACCAAGAAAACCTAGATAGAAATTCTAGTGATGATTTCTTAAAACAAAAAATTTACTCTATTAGTAAAAGAGTGGTTGGTGATGAAATTAGAAAATTTTCAGAAATTGCTAGCAGAGAAATCTCTACTGAATTTAATAATCTAGAAAATAGAATTGTCTCTTATACTGAAAAAGTAAAAAATGAACTTGAAAAAGATATTGATAAAAAAGTTGAGTTTTTAGGTAGAGCTATCGGTAACGAACTAGATAATAAAATTAAAGACTTAAATAATTTAATTAATCAAACCGAAAACAAGTTAATTAATCTAGAAAAATATTCTAGAAAAAATCTAGAAAAAAAAGAAGACATTGTCTCAAATATAGAGAAAGATGATTTAGATTTTAAAATAAAATTAGATAATAATAATATAGAAAATAATACTAAAAAAATAGAAGAGGAATACACAAATAAAAATAGAATTGATAACAGTTTACCTAATAAATTTCATATAGATTCTTTTCCTTCAGATATGACAGCGTATGAAGAAGATGTAGAAACTCATGCTTTAAAAATTGAAAAAGAAAATACAAAAAATCTACTAGAATCTGCTGATAAATTAATATTGTTAGAAAATAAAGAAGAGAAACTAAATAAACAAGACATCGTGGAAGATAAGAAAATTGAGCAAAATTTGAATAAAATAATTTCTGGATTTGATAAAAAAGGCTTTCTATTTAGTAAAAACACATTCCCGAGTATTAAGGATTTATTTATTACTGAGATTTTAGATCATAAAGTGTCGTCTTCTTTCGTAGATAAGAAAGACTTGGAATTAATAGAAAATATCTTAATTGATTTAATCTCTTTAAATAAAAGCAAAATTGAATATGGGGAAACAGTTGAAGAATATTTAAGATCTGTTTGTAAATAAAAAATAGTTTTAGATTTATCATTTAAAATGAATGTGTTAAAATGTTTTAATGAACTTAAACTCTAAACAATTAGAAGCGGTGGAAACAATTTCTGGACCGCTTTTAATTTTGGCGGGGGCAGGGGCGGGAAAAACTAAAACTATAGTTGAGAGGGTGGTCCAGATTATTAAAAGTGGCATTGACCCAAAAAATATCCTATGCGTGACTTTTACTAATAAGGCCGCCCATGAAATGTCAGAGAGAATTCTATCTCGTTTAAAAGAAGAGGGGCTAATTGAGCATTATGAACAATATACTTGATTAAATAAAAATCTTCCGACTATCAAAACTTTCCATTCACTTGGATTAATGATTTTGCGAGAGCAGAGTAAATATTTAAGTTTAAATAAAGATTTAAATGTATTATCTCCGTCCGACATTAATCAGATTATTAAAGAAATATTAATTAATTTAAATTTAGACCCTAAAATTCATGATCTCAGTAAGATTCGTAATTCAATAAGTCGTGAGAAATCTTCAAATCACACTCCAAATGATTATGAAAAAAAAGTAGCTAATTATAATATGGAAATTATCTTAAAAGTATGGAAAAATTATGAAATCGAGCTTAAAAAAAGAAATTCGGTTGATTTTGATGATTTAATTTTAAAATCAGCTGAACTTTTAAAAAATAATTTGGAAATAAGAAAATATTATCAAAATAAATTTAAATATATACATATTGACGAATATCAAGATACCAATAATGCTCAATATGAATTAATTAAAGATTTATTAAATGAAAAAGAATGTAATATTTGTGTAGTTGGTGATATTGATCAAAATATTTATTCTTGGCGAGGAGCTAATTTAAAAAATATTTTAAATTTCGAAAAAGATTTCCCATCTGGAAAAGTTATTCTTTTAGAAGAAAATTATCGCTCTACTCAAAATATTTTAAATCTAGCTAATCTATCAATTAGTAAAAATAAAGCTAGATTCCCAAAAAATCTTTTTACTAATAAATCTTCTGGAGAAAAAATAGAAATCTGTCCCAACTATGATGAGAAAAGTGAATCTGATTTTATAATTAATAAAATTAAATATCTAATTAAAGAACAAAATATTGAAACTAAAAATATAGCTATATTATATCGAACTAATTTTCAATCCCGAGTTCTCGAAGAAGCTTTTTTAAAAGCCAATCTTCCTTACAACCTCTTAGGAACTAAATTCTTCGAAAGAAAAGAGATCAAAGACATAATAAGTTATTTAAGATCAAGTTTAAATAGAGATAATTTAAATGATTTAAAAAGAGTCTTTGAAACTCCAAAAAGAGGTATCGGTAAAGCTACTATTTTAAAAGTTTTTGCAAAAGATATGAATTCTTTAAGTAATAAAGCTAAGCAATGTGTAGCTGAAACTTTTAAATTTTTAGATAAAATTGCTTTAAATATAAATCAAAATTTAAAACCCTTATCCGAAATAATAGTTATAATTATTAAAGAATCTAAAATTGAAGAAGAATTATTATCTTCAGCTAATTCTGAAGATAGAGATAGGCTTGAAAATATTAGAGAGTTAGTTACCTTAACTAAAAAATTTGATACGTTAGAAGCTAAAGAAGCTTATAATATATTCTTAGATGAGGTTTCTTTGCGAAGTGATCAAGATGATGAAAGTGATAATGCTGGGGTCCGATTAATGAC
>CAZWMQ010000005.1:0-17562 GCA_964635125.1 uncultured Candidatus Saccharibacteria bacterium
CCAGCTTTTGAGCAATATTTTAGGAATTCCGCCGGCTTAGTAATGGAAGATCCAGCTTCTGGGTGTACTTTATTAGATATTTCAAGAGTGTTATCAGATAAGGATTATCGAGATTATAAATTAGCTCATTCTAAGAATCCGCTGATTAATCAATTCTTTAGAAATGCGGAAGCAACTAGCGGAGAGCAATCTTTTGAGAACTTTGTCCCATATATTACTAATAAATTCGATGTATTTATTTCGAACGAAGTAATGCGACCAATTATTGCTCAAGAGAAATCCTCCTTTAATATTTCAGAGATTATGGATAATAAGAAAATATTTTTAGTGAATTTATCCAAAGGTCGCTTGGGAGAATTAAATGCTAATTTGCTCGGGCTAATCTTAGTTGGTAAATTCTTAATGGCGGCCCTTGGACGAGAGAATCCTCAGGAGAAACCACCTTTTTATTTATATTTAGATGAATTTCAAAATGTGGCTACTACCTCAATCTCAGCAATATTATCGGAAGCTAGAAAATATAAATTGTCTCTAACCATTGCCCATCAATATATTAAGCAGATTCCAGAAAATATCAAAGCGGCGATCTTTGGTAATGTGGGAAGTAAATTAGTATTTCGAATTTCCGAAGAAGATGCGAAATTTTTAGAGGCGAGTTTCGCCCCAACTTTCTCGGCTTCTGATATTATGAAATTAGAGAATCTGAATTGTTATGGAGCTTTATTAATTAATAATTATCCACAGAAGCCATTTAATATTAAAGAAGGATTTCCTCCAAGAGGTCCAAAAGAGACTATTGAAGAATTAAAACAATTATCATATCTGAAATATGGACGACCTAAAGAAGAAGTACAGAAAGAAATCATGAGAAAATTTGATTTTAATTAACTTTTCATTGATTTTTAGAAAATTATTTTATATATTTTATTTAGGTACATATTAAGCAGTTAGTTTTGGTTGCGAGCCCTATTTTCTATAGGGCTCAATTTTTTAGATTTGCATTCTTATATTTATATGATATAATGTATTTATTATTAGATGATAAGGTTATTGGTCGAGCAGGGCTCGATTTTTTATTTCTTAAAATTTAAAAATTAATAAAATAAATTATAAATAAAAATATGTTAGATATTAAAGCTTTAAATATTGCGCTGGATAATCTAGAACAAGAGAAAAAAATAGACAGAGAGTCAATCGTCGATGCAGTTGAGAAATCTTTAGCAGCTGCTTATCAAAAAGAATACGGTAAGAAGGGTCAAGTTATTCATTGTCATATTAATTTTGATACAGGAGAGACTACATATGAGCAGATTAAGACGGTAGTAGATGAATCAACTGTTCGAATGGTTGAGGATGAAGAGGAAATTGAAAGTAAAAAAGGAGACCATAAAGAAATTAATAAAAATAAAAAAGAAGAAAATATTTTAGAAGAAGAAGTTGTCTTACCAAGATATAATGAAGAAAAGCATATTTTATTATCAACAGCTAAGCTTCTAAAGAACAACTCTATTCTAGGAGATGAGATTAGTTTTAATTTAGAAAACAAGATGGATTTCGGAAGAATTGCTGCTCAGACCGCTAAACAAGTCATAGTGCAGAAGATTCGTGAAGCTGAGAATAAAGCTATTGCTCAAGATTTTGAAGATAAGACTGGAACTATTGTCTCCGGTATTGTGCAAAGAATTGAAAGAGGTAATGTCTATGTTGATTTAGGTAGAAGTACAGCTATATTGCCATTTGAAGAACAAATTCCAAGCGATAAATTCCGCCCAGGACAAAGAATCAAGGCATATTTATTATCAATTGAGGAGGGGATTCGTGGTTTAGGAATAAGACTATCAAGAAGTCATCCTAAATTTTTAATTGAATTATTTAAAACAGAATCGTCTGAGATTAACGATGGAGTGGTTGAAATTGTCACTGTAGCAAGAGAAGCTGGTTCAAGAAGTAAGATAGCAGTTAAAAGTAATGATAATAGAGTTGATCCAGTTGGAGCTTGTGTTGGTCAACGAGGAGTTAGAGTTAATGCTATTACCAACGAGTTAAGTGGAGAGAAAATTGATATTATCGAATGGACAGACGATACTAAACGAAATATAATCAATTCATTATCTCCTGCTAAAGTCTTAGAGATTGAGATTGATGAAGAAATGAAAGAAGCAAAAGTTAAAGTATCAAACGAAGAGCAGTCTTTGGCTATTGGACGAGGTGGGCAAAATGTTCGTCTCGCTGTCAAATTAACTGGATATAAAATAGATATTTTAGGAGATCAAGGATTAATAGTTGAAGGAAATAGTGAAGGGGTAGTCGATGAAGAAACTTTGGAGAATAATACTGGGGCAGTAGGAGAGAGCATTGAAGAAGAAGTTAGAGAGATAATCGAGAGTGAAGAAAATAAAACTATAGAAGATGTAGTACATACTGATCCCGATCAAAAATTATCTGACGATAATAAATAATTATTAATTATTTAAAATAAAAATGACTTAATTTAAATTGAATATGCTTAACATTTTACAAAAGATTCATTCAATCAATAACGATGATACTATTAATATAATTATTGAAATTGAAAAAGGATCAAAAAATAAATATGAATTAGATAAAGAAACTGGCTTAATTATTTTAGACAGAGTTCTCCATACTTCACAAGACTATCCATTTGATTACGGATTTGTGCCTAATACTCTCTGACACGATGGAGATCCATTGGATGTAGTTTTGTTATCAACTTATCCAATTAAGCCAGGAACTTTAGTCAGAGGCCGGGTGGTAGGGTATTTAGATATGATAGATGATGAAGAGTCAGATATTAAAATTATTGCTGTAACTAATAAAGACCCAAGATTTAAAAATGTGTTGGATTTAGAAAATATTAATCCACATACGATTTCGGAAATTAAGCATTTTTTTGAAACTTATAAAGATTTAGAACATAAGCAAGTTAATATTGAGAAAGTTGGAGATAAAGTGAAAGCTTTAGAAATAGTTAAAGAATCTATTGAATTATATAAAGATAAGAAATAAAATTATGAAAACAAAATTTGAAAAATTAGAAAAGGGAGAAGTTAAAGTAACAGTAACTTTAAATAATGAAGAGTTTGAGAAATATCATGAATTAGGGTTTAAGAAAATTCAAGAGACGGTTCAAATTGACGGATTTAGGAAAGGGAATGCCCCTGAAAATATTATTATTCAGAAATATGGGGAAATGATTATCATGGAAGAAATGGCCCATTTAGCAATTAATGAAACTTTTTATCAAGCAATTATTAATGAAAATGAAAATAAGAAAGACAACGAGAAAATTATTCCAATTATTCAACCACAGATTAATATTACTAAAATTGGAAAAGGATCTGATTTAGAATACACTGCGACTTTTCCAATTGTTCCGAAAGTAGAACTAACTGATTATCAGAAGTTAATTAAGAATTCTCAAAAAGAGATCGAGAGTGAAGCCTTAAAGGATTTACAAAAAGTCTCCGCTGAATCCAAGAGTGAAGATTTATTAATGGTAAGCGATGAGGAAGTTGAGAAAGTAATTCAAGATATTCGAAAGGCGAGAGCTTTTGGAATTAGTCCAGATCAACATAATCATGAACATGGAGACAATCATAATCATGATGAAAATAAAACCAAAGTGGAATCTGAAAATAAAACAGAAGCAGACGAGAAATCTGAAGAGAAAAAAGAATTACCACCATTAGATGATGCTTTTGCCCAGTCTTTCGGAGAACAGTTTAAGACTATGGAGGATTTAAGAAAGAAAATTAAAGAGAATCTAACACTCGAGAAAGTTTCTAAATTACAAGATAAGAAAAGAACCACAATTCTTGAGAAATTAGTAGCTGAAACTAAGATTGATATTCCAGAAGCCTTGATTGAGAATGAGCTTGCCCGAATGAAAGCTCAGACTAAAAGTGATGTTGAGCGATATGGAGGTAAATGAGAAGAATATTTAACTCAGATTAAGAAGTCTGAGGAAGAGTTAATGAAAGAGTGGAAAGAAGTAGCTTATAAAAGAGTGGCCTCACAATTGATTGTTAATGAGATGGCTAGAGTTGAGAAGATTGAAGTTTCGAAAGATGAAATTGAAGCTGAGTTATTGAAAATCATGACTCAAGTTCCTGATACTGATGAGAACCAAGCTCGTAGTTATGTTACTCAGATTTTAACTAATGAGAAAGTCATGCAAATTATTGATGGAAGTAAGAAATAGTTAAGAAATCAGTAAGAATTCAAAAAGCAAAATCTATTATATTATATGGATTTTGCTTTTTTCTTAAGTTTATGTTAATATAGTTTAACTGTATTCAATCAATAGTTTAAAGATAGCTTTTAAATATAAATAAAAATTATCTTTATTTTATTAGATATTGATATAGTTTAAATATTACTAAAAATATTAATTTTAAATATGGCAAAAACATCAGTTAAAGCAAGAGCTTTAAAAAAACCAAAATTTTCATCAAGAGTCGTTCGAAGATGTTTTAAATGTGGTCGAAAACATGGATATATGCGAGATTTTGATTTATGTCGAATCTGTTTTAGAGAATTAGCTAACGATGGCTTAATTCCTGGGGTTAAAAAGTCATCTTGGTAATTATTAAATAAATATATGGATCAAATTTCAAACATGTTAATCAATATTAAAAATGCTGGTCTAGTTAAGAGAGATCACATTTTGGTTCCATTTTCTAAGATTAAAGAGAATATTCTTTCAGTTTTAAAAAGAGAAGGATTTATTAAGACTTATGAAGTTATTGACTTAGGAAATAATAAAAGACAATTAAAAATCGTCTTAGAATATTTAGGGAAACATCCTAATGTTTCTCCAAGAGTGAATGATGTTAAGAGAATTTCTAAATTATCTAAGCGAGTATATCTTGGTTATCGAGATATACATCGATATAAGAATGGTCGAGGTTTAGTAGTTATTTCAACTCCGAAAGGTATTTTAACTGATAAAGAAGTGAGAAATGAACTTTGTGGAGGAGAAGTATTATTTAATATCTGGTAAAAATAAATATATGTCAAGAATAGGAAAAGAAAATATAAATATACCAAGTGGAGCAACTCTAGAGATTAGCAATAATTTACTTAAAGTTAAAGGTAGTAAAGGGGAAATTTCAAAAAAAGTTGATTTAGATTTAATTAAATTTGAAGTAAAAGATAATATTTTAACTTTAACTCCTTTAAGAAATGATAAAGAAACCAAAGCTCTCTGGGGAACATATGCTTCTCATATTAAGAATATGATTAAAGGAGTACTTATAGGATTTGAGAAGAAATTATTAATTGACGGAGTTGGATTTCGTTGGGAAGTTAAAGGCGATAAATTACAATTAAATTTAGGTTTTTCTCATCCAGTTATTATATCAATACCAAAAGAAATTTCAGTTGTTGCTGATAAAGGTATTCTAACTATTTCTGGGATAGATTTGGAGAAAGTTTCTTTATTTGCAATGCAAGTTAGAAAACTCAAAAGAGTAGAACCTTATAAGGGTAAAGGTATTCGTTATGAAAAGGAAGTTGTTATTAGAAAACAAGGTAAGAAATCTGCCTAAGATTAATAATTTATTTATAAATATATGAAAAAAGTCATAATTAAAAGTAAAATTGAAAAAAGAGCTAAACTTCATAGGAAGATTAGAGTTAAAGTTTCTGGGACAGAATCTAGACCTCGTTTAGCAGTTTATAAATCTAATAGATTTATTTATGCTCAAATTATTAATGATGATATACATAGATCACTTGCTTCTTCTTCAGATATAAAGTCTTATTTAAACTCGAAGTTAAATAAAATTGATTCAGCTAAAAATGTTGGAAAAGAAATTGCTGAGAAAGCTAAAAATTTAAAAATCAAAAAAGTTGTTTTTGATAGAGGAGGGTTTTCATATAAAGGCCGAGTTAAAGCTTTAGCCGAAGGAGCTAAAGAAGGAGGATTGGAATTTTAATTAAAAATTTTGTATTATATATAAATCTATGACAGAAGAAATTAAAAATGAAAATAAAGAAGAGATAAAAACTGAGATTAAAAATAACAATACTGATCTTGATTTTAAGCGAGGACGAGGATTTAAAAAATCTTTCGGTTCTAGGGATAGAGGAGGATCTAAATTTAGAGGAGTTAGAGAGAAGCCAGAATTTGATTCTAAGACTATTGAAGTTAGAAGAGTAACTCGAGTAGTCTCTGGAGGAAGACGATATTCCTTAGCAATCGCTGTAGCAGCTGGAGATAGAAAGGGAAAGATAGGATTTGGAACAGGTAAAGGAATAGATACTCAAGCTGCAGTCGATAAAGCTTTTAAAGAAGCTCGTAAGAACATGATTACTTTAAATCTAGATAAGAATAAATCAATACCTTATGAAGTTAATGCTAAATATAAATCAGCTGAGATTCGTCTAACCCCAAATCGTGGTAAAGGAGTAGTCGCTGGAAGTTCGGCTAGGACTATTTTAGATTTAGCTGGAGTTCAGAATGTTACGGCTAAATTTCACTCCGGAACTAAAAACAAAATGAATAATGCTAAGGCTACAATTAAAGCTTTAGCTAAATTCAGTAAATAATCATTTTAAAAATATGCAAATTCATCAAATTAAAAGAAAACATAAATTAGCCAAGAAGAAACAAGTTGGTCGTGGAGGAAGAAGAGGTAAGACTTCTGGCCGAGGAACCAAAGGACAAAGAGCTAGAGCCGGTAGAAAATTAAGACCAGCTCTTAGAGATCGTATTAAAAAGTTACCAAAATTAAGAGGTTATGGTATTAATCGTGCTAAAACAGTCGTGTCTAAAGATTTAAAGAAGTTTGCTATAGTTAATCTTGGGCAGTTAAATATTTTTGATGACGGATCGGTAGTTAATCCGATAGCTTTATTAGCAAAAGGATTGATTAGTTTAAGAAATGGTAAATATCCAAAAGTGAAAATATTAGCCAACGGTGAGTTAAAAAAGAAATTAAAAATCGAGAATTGTCTTTATTCTAAAAAAGTTGCGGAATTATTGGATATTAAATAATTATGAGAACTTTAGTTAAAATTTGGCAGGATAGAGTTTTAAGAAATAGAATTCTTTTTGTTCTACTTATTTTAGCTATTACTAGATTTTTAGCTACTATTCCAATTCCAGGGGTTGATAGGTCAGCATTAGCTGAAGCTCTATCAAGTAATAATTTTCTAGGATTTTTAAATATTTTTTCGGGTGGAGGGTTATCAACTTTTTCAATTGTAATGCTTGGAGTTGGTCCATTTATTACAGCTAGTATTATAATGCAAGTTCTCACAGTATTAGTTCCTAAATTAAAAGAGTTGTATCAAGAAGAAGGTGAAGCTGGTAGAAGAAAATTTACTCAATACTCTAGATTATTAATAGTTCCGTTGGCCATAGTTCAAGGTTATGCTTTACTTACTCTTTTAACTTCTCAAAATATTATTCCACATATGTCAGTAACTACTGAGATTTTTAACTTGATTGTAATTACAGCCGGATCAGTCTTATTGACTTGGCTTGGCGAATTGATTAGTGACTATGGAGTTGGGAATGGAGTTTCTTTAATAATTTTTGCTGGAATTGTAGCTACATTACCTACTAAAGTTTTACAAATTATTCAAACCTTCGATATTTCAATGATACCAATGTTATTAGCTATGATTATTTTAGTTGTTATTGTTACTGCGGGAATTGTTTATATTACCGAAGCGGAAAGACCGATTTCTATAACTTATTCTAAACAAGCCAATTCTTTTTATGGATCATCTGGGCTAACTAATTCTTATTTACCACTAAGACTTAATTTAGCCGGAGTGATTCCAATTATTTTCGCTATTTCAGTATTATTATTTCCACAAATGATAGTTCAATTCTTTAGAAATTCAACTAATAGCTTTGTTCAAAATATTGTTAGTGGGACTTCTAATTTTTTATCTAATAATTTATACTATGGAATAGTCTATTTCTTATTGGTGGTAATCTTTACCTATTTTTACACAGCAGTGACTTTTGATCCAGTTAAGACATCGGAAGATTTACAAAAGTCCGGAGCTTTTATTCCAGGATTTAGACCTGGAACCGCAACTGCTGATTATATTGGCTCAGTACTTGGAAGGGTAACTTTTGTCGGAGCATTATTTCTTGGAGTAGTAGCTATTTTACCAATCGTAGTTCAAGCTATTACCGGTATAAATACTATTGCTATAGGAGGAACATCTTTATTGATTGTGGTCGCGGTAGTTATTGATTTTGTAAAGAAAGTTGATGCTCAATTAACTATGAGAGAATATTAATAGAATATAAAATTAGATTATATTATAATAAACAAAACCCCCGAAGTTTCGGGGGTTTTGTTATGAAAAAGCAAAAGTAACACTAAATTAAATATAGCATCTTTTTTAAAAATAATAAAGTGCGCTATATAAATAGCGCACTTAGGGCAAAGACTGCAAAAAGTATTACTAGTAGTATTTTAACTTATCTTTTATTTTTATGCAAATCTATGATATTATCATAATAATTATTATGTCTAAGATTAAATTAAAAACTGATTTAAACACTATTAAAAATTTAAGAGAGTCTGGTAAAAGATTAGCCAAAGTTATTAATAAATTAGGACAAATTATTAAACCCGGAATGACTTTAAAAGAAATAGATAAATTAGGGTATGAATTATTAATTAATAATAAAGAAGCTAAAGAGAGTAAAGATAAAGCTTCGCTCTTAGGATATCAACCTTATGGAGCAGATTATCCTTATCCAACAGCATTTTGTTTATCAGTTAATGATGTAGTGGCTCACGGTATTCCAGATAATTATAAATTAAAAGAAGGGGATATTATAGCCATTGATAGTTGTCTTGAACATAAAGGAATGATTACTGATTATGCGGTAACTTTTCCAGTTGGGAAAATTGATAAGGTTAATCAAGAATTATTAGAAGTTACTAAAGGAGCCTTGGAAGCCGGAGTTAAAGTAGCCATTCCAGGCAATTATGTTCAAGATATTTCTAAAGCCATACAAAATTATATCTCAAAAGAAGAAAAGAAATTAGGAAGAAAGTTTGGAATTATTAAACTTTTAGCTGGACACGGGGTAGGATATAAAGTTCATGAAGAGCCATTAATTCCTAATTTTGATGATGGGGAACGAGGTCCAAAATTAGTTTCAGGAATGGTTTTGGCGATTGAACCAATGATTAATTTAGGTACAGATGAGATTTATTTAGATAAAGATGGGTATAGTTTTAAAACTCAAGACGGTAAGAATTCAGCCCATTTCGAATATACGATTTTAATTACTAAGAATAAGCCAGAGATATTAACAACTATTTAATTTATCTTATTGACAATTATTTATTTTTAGAGTAATATTTAAAATAGTTCTTTTAACCCAATTATCAACATTAAAAACCCAAACCACATGGCACTTTTTTTCAATCTCCGTGTGATTTCTTTTTTTAATGGTTTTAACGGAAAGATTACCCCAGAAATTCTTTTAAGAAAGAATTATAGAGGTTCTTGTCCGGGTTATCTTAGCCCCGATTCCCATATTCATTTTGCTGGGAATAGCTTTAGGATAACCGAAGTTGAGCCGAGGAATGGCAGTGCCTTAATTAAAACCGAAGGCATGCTACTCGTGGCAAACTTTGTGGAGCCAAAAAAAAGATGACCCCATTAAAAAAAGATGACTCCATTAAAAACCGCGTCCAGGGCGGTTTTTTCTTTTTAAAAATTACCAAAAGACTTGCGAAAAGTCTTAATTTTTGTTAATATGGTTATATTATTAAATATAAGTTTAAGATGTTAGTACCAGATGTCGCTGGGAAGCAATACATCGAATGATAAGTCTATGCGACGACCAATCAAAAATAAGCACAGTGTTAAGAACGACCTTCGTTACAATAATAGGAATGTAGCGAAATTTATTAATTATATAATGTTAAATGGTAAAAAAACCGTAGCTGAAGGTATACTCTACGATGCTTTTGATATTATTAAAGAGAAAACTAAAAAAGAACCATTAGAAATTTTTGAATTAGCTATTCAAAATGCCTCTCCAGTCGTCGAAGTTAGAAGTAAAAGAATCGGAGGAAGTAATTATCAAATCCCAGTTGAAGTTAGAGAAGTTAGAAGATTTCTTTTAGCTTCTCGTTGGATTATTGAAGGAGCTAGAAATGGTAAAGGTAAGCCAATGGCTGAGAAATTATCAGAAGAATTACTTTTAGCTTCTAACAATGAAGGAAATGCCGTTAAGAAAAAAGAAGATGTACATAAGATGGCCGAAGCTAATAAGGCTTTCGCTCATTTTGCAAGATAATTATTAACAAATCAATTAAAATAATTTTTAAATTAAAACTATGTCAAGAGATTATCCCTTAAATAAAGTTCGTAACTTCGGAGTTATTGCTCATATTGATGCTGGGAAGACTACCACTTCTGAGAGAATTCTTTTTTATACTGGTGAATCTCACAAAGTAGGTGAAGTTCATGAAGGTGAAGCGACTATGGACTGGATGGAGCAAGAAAAAGAGCGAGGTATTACTATTACTTCCGCTGCAACAACTGCTTTCTGGAATCCTTCTTATATGCCTAAAGATGATATCAGTAAGAAATGTAGATTCAATATTATTGATACTCCAGGGCATATTGATTTTACGATTGAAGTTAAAAGATCTCTTAGAGTATTAGATGGAGCAGTGGTAGTTTTTGATTCAGTTGCTGGAGTTGAACCGCAATCAGAAACTAACTGGCGATATGCTGATGATGCTAATGTGCCAAGAATTTGTTTTATAAATAAATTAGATCGTATGGGTGGTAGTTATGACAGATCTTACAAGTCTATCTTAGAAAGATTATCTAAAAATGCAGTTCGTATGCAATATCCAGTTGGAGAAGAGGAGAATTTTAAAGCTATAATTGATTTGTTAAGTTTAAAATATATTACTTTTGAAGGGGATAAAGGTAAAGATGTTATCTATAATGATATTCCAGCTGAATTTGCTGATCAAGTTAAAGAGAGACGAAACGAGATGATTGAAAAAATTGTTGAAACAGATGAAGAGTTGATGACTCAGTATTTAGAAGGAAAAGAATTTACATCTGAGGAGTTAAAACCGATTATTCGTAAGGCTGTAATTGCTAATAAATTATTTCCAGTTTATTGTGGAAGTTCTTTAAAAAATAAAGGAGTACAGATTATGCTTGATGCCGTAATTGATTATTTACCATCTCCTCTTGATATTGCTCCTCCAGTCGGAATTGATCCAAGAACTGATGAGAAAGTCACTTTAGAAGTAACTGATACTGCACCATTTGCAGCTCTCGCTTTTAAGGTCGCCACCGATCCATTCGTTGGACAATTAATTTTTACTAGAATTTATACTGGGACTTTAGAGGCCGGAAGTTATGTTTATAATTCTTCTAAAGAAAAGAAAGAAAGAGTTGGGAGAATTGTTAGGATGCATTCTAATGAAAGAGAAGAAGTAAAAGTTGCTTATGCTGGTGAGATTGTTGCTCTAGTCGGACTTAAAGATACGATTACCTCGGACACTTTATGCGATGAGGATCATCCAATTATTCTTGAAAAGATTATTGCACCTGAGCCGGTAATTTCAATGAAAATCGAACCAAAGACTAAAGCTGATCAAGAGAAAATGGGTATCGCACTTTCAAAGTTAGTTCAAGAAGATCCAACTTTTAAAGTTTCTACTGATGGAGAGACTTTAGAAACTTTAATCGCGGGAATGGGAGAGTTACATTTAGATATTATTGTAGATAGATTAAAGAGAGAATTTAATGTTGAAGCTACGACTGGTAAACCACAAGTCGCCTATAAAGAAACTATTAAAGGTGGAGCTGATGGTGAAGGTAAATACATTAAGCAATCCGGAGGGCGAGGTCAATATGGTCATGTTAAATTAAGAATTAAGCCAATTGACTATTCAATTTTAACTGAAGATTTGCCTAAGAATGTAAAGAGAAGTGAGAATTTTGAATTCATTAATTCGATTAAAGGAGGAGCTATTCCTCAAGAATATATTCCAGCTGTTGAGAAAGGGTTAAGGGAAGCGATGGATCGTGGAACTTTAGCTGGATATAAGATGGTAGATATTTCTTGTGAAGTTTATGATGGTTCATTCCACGAAGTAGACTCATCAGAAATTGCTTTCAAGTTAGCGGCAGCGATGGCTTTATCTGATGCTGTTTCTAAAGCAAAGCCTGTGATCCTTGAACCAATTATGAAAGTCGAAGTAATTACCCCAGATAAATTTTACGGAGATATTACTGGAAACTTATCAAGTAAACGAGGACAGATTGAGGGAATGAGCGAGAGAGGAATGGATAAAGTAATTCGAGCTAAAGTTCCATTATCTGAAATGTTTGGTTACATGACTAATTTAAGAAGTATGACTGAAGGGCGAGCACAATTTACTATGGAATTTTCTAATTATGATGTTTTGCCTAATAATTTAGCTAAAGAAATACAAGAGAAAAGAGGTTAAAATTTGATGTGTTTGAAAATTAAAATTAATCCCAGGGCGACCCGTACGGGTCGCCCTGGGATTTGTAAATAAAATAAAATTTTATTTACTAGCTCTCTCTACATATTCTTCAGTCTCAGTATTAATAATTATCTCATCTCCTTCATTTATGAATAGCGGAGCGTTAATTTTCGCCCCAGTTTCAATAGTGACTAACTTTCCACTACCATTACTAGCTGAGTTACCTTTAATACTTGGTGGAGCTTGAGTAACTTTAAAAGTCATCTTAATTGGCATATCTACTCCGATAATTAATTCATTATCATCGTCATCAGTGTAGATTTTTGCTTCAACTTCGCTATTATTTTTTAGGAATTTTACTTGACTACCAATTGTCTCAGCTGGAATCTGAAATCTTTTAGACGGGTCATTAACTTCTGAAAACCAATACTCACCTTTATTAGTATAGAGATATTTAATAGTTCTTCTCGAAATATCAGCTTCATCGGCAGTTTCATTAGAATGAAATGTTGCTGGGATAACCTTTCCATTGATTAAATTTCTTAATTTAACTTGATTTTGTGGTTTTCTCTGTTGAGTTCTAGCTACATAATATTCTAAAACTTCATAAGGATTATCATCATAGATAATGTATTTTCTTGGTTTGATTTCATTGTATTCTAATTTCGCCATATAAGTATTTATTTTATTAATTTTTAATAAACTGATTTTAGCATATTTTTACTTTTAAGAAAATAAAAAATGGTAGAGTTTATTAGCTCTACCATTTTTGCAAAATTGCTCACTTTTTTAAAAAATAAAAATGAACTTTATTTAGTCTAACATTATTTAATATTTAAATCAATCAAATCTGTTAGGTGTATATATTTCCTTGACTTTTAGGATAGGTTATTATATAATATAATTAGGAAAATAAGGGTTCTTTTACAATTTATTTACTAATTAAGTAAAGTGTTTTTCATCTTTTAATTAGAATTAAATAGTTTAGATTTTAAGTTATTGCTTTTTGTTTATTATAATTTATTTCGTTTATAATTAATAAAAAGCAGTAACTTAACTCAATATATAAAATAAATTATTTAACTTATAAAATTTAAAAAATGAAAAAAATAAAAAACAAAAATCAAAATAAATTATCGCTGACAGTATCATTATTGTTGGCAATAGTTTTCATTTTAATTTCTTGTGAGGCTTGTCATAAAGAGAAAATTGACCCGCCTCCACCCCCTCCACCAACTTCTACTTTAAAGATTACTTCTTTAACTGGAAGTGCTAGTGGAAGCACGATCACGATTAACTTTGGAGTAGCTAGTAATTATGATATTACTAGCCAAACTTTGAAGAATAATAACTCTGGTAGTGAAGTTGATGTCCTTGGGAAAAGCTCTCAAGTTTTCAATAGTCTTAATTCGGGGACTGATTACTCTTTCACTTTGAATGTGAAAGATAAGAGCGGGAAGACTGCTACTCAATCAGTTAGTGTCAGGACTGAGGACAAGAAGAGTGCTTGGTTAAAGAGTGTAACTTTGGTGTATGCTAATGCATTTGCGATTGATCGTAATGCTCAGAGTGACACTTTAAAGCTGAAGATTGTTAGCACAGCTTCAGCTACCAAGACTCTCGACTCTTTGGTTGTCGATTTCGGTACAAACGGCGATGCCGTTAAGATGTTGAGATATAGACAAGAAGACACCGCTTCATGGTCAATCATTCAGCCAAGTGGCACAATGATTAAGTTTACTAATCTAACACTTGCTCCAGGGGAGAATATTATCCCAGCGATCTTTGCAATTAAGAAAGATCCGCCAGCAAATATTACTAAGAATTCTCCCTTAACTCTCAAAGTTGTCTCAATTGACGACGGGGAAGGTGGAACTCGGGCGATTGATGATTTCGCCCAAGCGATTCCAGTTGGCTCGGTGAATACTGTAACCGAACCTACTTATATTGATCCCAGTTTTGGGATACAATATGGAACGATTTACGGGAATATTAGTATTAACCCACAGTCTAATATTAGTGTATCAATAGCCTCAATTATGTTTAAGTTCACTGGACTAAATGGAGCGAAGATTAAGAGTATTCACTTGTATAATCCATATCATGAGTTCCAAGGATTAGTCTATAGTTATTGGAGTTATTCTCATGTTCACGATACTGGGAATTTTTATGATAACTTTAGTAGTTCTCCATATTGGGAATTGGGACAAAAGTATTTAACTTTATATTTCACTAATACTACTCAAGATGGTCTGGAACTTAACCAATGGGGTAATTATAATCAATATGATATTGGAGCACAGATTGATAATCCAATTGGTAATTCTAAATTTGAAAGTTTCGATTATACTCCCGGAGAACATGAGTGGTATCTGCTTTCGCCATTCGATCTTGTCATTCTGGATGTAAATGGACAGGTGGTAGATATGAGTGAGGCTTCAATTAGCAAGAAAACTTAATGGTTAGTAAATGTCATCCCCCACCACTTTTTATAAAGGGTGGGGGATTTATTTTTAATTTAG
The DNA here is from genome assembly GCA_964635125.1 of uncultured Candidatus Saccharibacteria bacterium. GTDB lineage: Bacteria > Patescibacteriota > Minisyncoccia > Phycocordibacterales > UBA5272 > UBA5272. The sequence continues at coordinate 15,020 of CAZWMQ010000005.1, forward strand.
ATTTTATAACAGGCTATTGACAGGTATTGTGATTTTTGATAGGGTTAAGTAAGTAATAGGAAACAATATTTTTTAACAATTTAAAACTTTATCATTATGAGAAAGTTTCAAGAAAAGGCTCTTCTCTACAAAGATCCTGACGAAAGCGAAAGTGGAGATGATGGAGGTGACAGTTGGGGCGAGGATCCAGACGGTGGAGGGTATGACGACCATGATGTGGATGTCCCTGATTCACCAAGTGGTTATGGAGTTGCTGAGTAACTCATTTTATTCACATTCGATTATTATAGAGTAAGATTGTTATCTTACTCTATTTTTATTATAATAATAGTATATGAAAATTAACATCAAAAATTCTAGTCAAGACTTTGCCAAATATTATTTAACTAGATTTGTTGATAGTAAAGTTAGAGAACATTCATTTTTTAAAGAAATTGCTAAAGATTTAAAAGTAGATTTGGATAAACTACAAGGATCAGGAATCACTGGGAAAGAAATTTTTGATTTTGTAGCCAATGATATGATTGGTAAATTTCAAGATTTTATACCTTTAATCTTGAAAGAATATCAACCTATAACTGAAATTAATTTAAATATTTTAGAAAGAACTATCACTCCATTAATAAATAAATATTTCTCATATTTAGAGAGTTTATTTGGTATAAAGATTAATATTGGTGAATTTTATATTTTATTAATTCCAACTAGAGTAGAAAGAAAACAAAATCAGAAGAATTATTTTGCTTCAGTTCATAAAGGTAAACCTACTTCAATATTTTTGGTAATGTATTTAGATGATGATTTAAATGACAAAGATACTCTTTTAATGTATCTTAAAGTATTTTTTCATGAATTTACTCATGTTTTTCTAAATAAAGCTAAAGATTTTGATAACCTTTTACTTAATATAATAAATACAAAATATAAAGATTTAAATATTAATTTTCAAAGAATAGAAAGACCGATTAAAGAATTATTTTGTATCTGTATGTCTTTTGCTATTTATGATTTTGGATTAGCTTTTCAATTTTTTGATTGAAAGGAAGATCTAGAAATTAAAGAGAGAGTTATTTCTAATAATAAGTTTATTTCTTTGACTAGAAATTTTTTAATTAAGTTAAGCGAAAGTAATCAAAAAAATAAATTAGAAAAATATTTAGGACAATATATTAATGAATTAATCCAAATTGATTTATTAAAGGCCACTTATAAGGATCTGTATAAGTTTTAATTATTCCTTGAAACTTGTAGCCTACCATCTGTTGTTCGTTTTGTATTTTCTTGTAGCTTGAAACTTGTATCTTGCCACCTGTATTTGTATTCTCTTGAAACTTGTTGCTTTAAACTTGTAGCCTATCTCTGTATTTTTGAATTTTGTATTTTCCTTATGTCTTATATCTTAAGTCTTTTGTCTTGAATTGTGTATAACTCTTTGTCGATTATATTATCTCTTGTTATAATTTATTTATAATCTATAACCAATATGCTCAAGAAATACTTATTAATCTTCACTTTTCTTTTAATAATTTTCTCCTTAAATAAGAGTTTCGCTTTTTTAGATAAGACACAGAGCTCGACTTTCTTAACTAATATTAACTATGATAATCTCCATGTTGTCTCTAATGGTGACTTTGATGATAATATTCAAGTTCAAATTCAAGATGCCGCTCCTAACACTTCTTATGATGTTCAGGTTAATTATAACAAGACTGGTTATATTAATTTAACTACTGTAACTACCGATAATAATGGCTCAACTACTATTTCTACCACTAAGAATTGATCTCCTTGAACACCTAGTTCTAATTCATCAGGACAATATACTGCTGATTTTAAAGCTCGTCCAACTGGAAATAGTGACCCAACTGCTTTTACTCAAGCCTCAACTTATACGGCAAATGTTTCTTATATAAATACTGGCATTAGTAATACCGCTGGAATCACTAATAACGGCACCGTTGCCAAAGGAACGGCAGTAACTTTCACTTGTAGTAAGTCCTCCGAAATATATTATGGAGCTGATGCTAGTTGACCAAGCTCGGCAGTCAAGGTCCAAAGTAAATATGATAGCTCTACGAATATGAGTAGTGACTATACTTTAACTTATAGTCCAACTTTAGACACTGCCGGCAAATACCATGTGGAATGTTCTAATATTGGTTACAATATGTCACCAAGCACAGTGACTGATTTTGTCTTCACAGTTACTGCTCCTCCAACCGGTTCAATCACTGCTTCTCCAAATCCTTGTATAATTGCTATTAATGCTTCTACTTGTTCAACTCAATTAACTTGATCAACCACCAACCCGGTTGATACTTCTGTAGTTAAAGCTGGTGCTACAACTATCGCTACTGCTAATTCTAATTCTAATTTTTCCGCTACAGTTCCATATAGCGGACAAACTTTTACTTTATATAACAATGGAAGTTCTTTAGGTAGTGTTAGTGTGACCACTTCCTGTGCCTCAGGATCATCTTGGGATGGAAGTAAGTGTTTAGCGAATCCTAATCCATCCGGCTCTATCTCAGCTACGGCTTGTA
>CAZWMQ010000005.1:17662-36123 GCA_964635125.1 uncultured Candidatus Saccharibacteria bacterium
TACGGTTTATTATTCATCTAGAACATTTTATCTTTACAATAACGGAACTTTACTTGCTCAAGCCACTGCCAATGCGACCTGTGCCTCAGGATCATCTTGGGATGGAAGTAAGTGTGCGGCGACTTTAGTAATGTCTGGAACTTTAAATGTTCCAGCAACTTGTGTTATTTCAATAGGTAGTTCAAACTGTAACCCCCATATAACTTGATCTACTACTAATCCAGAGGGAACTTCTCAATTAACTACTGATAAACCTAGTGCAGGGACTATAGCTGGAAATGGAAATGTTGGAGATATTTATTCTACTTCATATTACGGTACTCAGAATTTTTATCTATACAACAATGGAAAGCTTTTAAGTCAGGGTACTATCACCACTTCCTGTGCCTCAGGATCATCTTGGGATGGAAGTAAGTGTGCGGCGACTTTAGTAATGTCTGGAACTTTAAATGTTCCAGCAACTTGTGTTATTTCAATAGGTAGTTCAAACTGTAACCCCCATATAACTTGATCTACTACTAATCCAGAGGGAACTTCTCAATTAACTACTGATAAACCTAGTGCAGGGACTATAGCTGGAAATGGAAATGTTGGAGATATTTATTCTACTTCATATTACGGTACTCAGAATTTTTATCTATACAACAATGGAAAGCTTTTAAGTCAGGGTACTATCACCACTTCCTGTGCCTCAGGATCATCTTGGGATGGAAGTAAGTGTTTAGCGAATCCTAATCCATCCGGCTCTATCTCAGCTACGGCTTGTACTATCGCTATCAATGCTTCAACTTGTAATACTCAATTAACTTGATCAACCTCAAACGGAGTCGGAACTTCTCAAGTAACTAGTGATACTCCATCAGCTGGAACTGTAGTAGCAAATGGAAATAGTGGTAGCAATGTCTCTGCTACGGTTTATTATTCATCTAGAACATTTTATCTTTACAATAACGGAACTTTACTTACTCAAGTCACTGCCAACGCGACTTGTGCCTCAGGATCATCTTGGGATGGAAGTAAGTGTGCCAAGATTGATAATTGTCCAGCCGCTTATCCATCTAATCCTAATGGAGGAAATCCAGTATGTGGATCTCCAACTGTAAATTGTAATTTTGTTCTACCAGGACAAGATGATGTAAGTTGTCAAGTTAACTTTATTTGTGTAGATGGAGTCACCATTCCAAATATAAAAACCGCTAATAAAAATGGAACAACAACAGACGTCACTAGCCCTTTTCCTTGGATAGCAGACGATTATCAATATGAATTTTATTGTCCAGATTCACTTTCTCCTAAAGTTATTGCTCCTGCTTTAAATAAAACTTATAGTCATTTCCAAACTTTCAATTTATCAACTAACTCTATACAGAAAGGCGGAGGAATTAATTTAAATTGGATAGTAGAAGAACCTAATAGTAGTTGTAAAATTGTTGGAACAGCTATTAGGACTAATGCTAAAGTTTTTGATACTAAAGACTCAATGAATCAAGAGCATAGTTTAGATAATTATATAGCAACTACAACTAATAGTTATAATTCAAATCGTAAGAATATTGCTATCGGAGAATATAAAGGAATAATCGGTAGTTATTGGATTGTTAATCAATCTACTAAGTTTGTCGCTAGTTGTATAGATACGGGGAATTACAAACCAGGAACTTATCAGATTATAAAAGAAGTGTATGTGATAGGGGAAAACGAGTAGTCTATTATAGTAGGCATTAAAAATTTACAAATAAAAACAAAAGCCACCTTAAAAGGTGGCTTTTGTTTGACTTTTCTCTTTATTTTTGCTAATATTCTTTTACTAATAAAGCTTTAATTTTTAGCGATTTAGCTAAAGTGTTTAGTTTATAGTTAAAATTATGTCTCGTTCAAGCAAAAAAGGTCCTTATGTGGACGAAAGAGTATTAAAAAAGGTCATAGGAAAGAACCCGGAATCAACTCCGGTTATTAAAACTTGGATTAGATCTTCAACTATTTCACCAGAGATGGTAGGATTCACTTTTGGAGTTTACAACGGCAAGACTCATATAGAGTTTATAGTTTCTGAAGAAATGGTTGGTCATAAACTTGGAGAATTTTCTCCAACTCGTAAATTCATTCGCCACGGAGGTAAGATGCAAAAAGAGATTGATCAGAAAGCTAAACAAACTGAAATTGATTCTGCTAAAGCCGCTAAAGCCACAACCACTACCGATAAGAAATAATTTATAAATAATAAATATATGAAAGCCACTTTAAAAAATTATCGCCAAGCCCCAAGAAAAGTATCTTTAATTTCTAATTTAATTAATGGTAAGAGTGTTAAAGATTCTAGAAATATTTTAAGTAAATTAATTAAAAGAGGATCTAAACCAATACTTAAACTTTTAGATTCAGCTATAGCTAATGCTAAAGAGAACAATAAAACTTCAAATGTTGAAACCTATAAAGTATATTCTTCAGTTAGTAAAGGTGTGGTCTTGAAAAGATGGCAACCAAGAGCTATGGGAAGAGCTTTTCCAATTCATAAACATAATAGCCACATTAAAATCGAGTTAAAAGAAAAATCCGCCTCCGGCGAGACAAAGTAAAATTATGACACATATTGTAAATCCATATTCACATAGATTAGGAATCATTCGAGGTTGAAAATCTCGTTGATTTGGTAATAAAGAAAGTTATATTCCAAATCTAAAAGGAGATGTTTATTTAAGAGAATATTTATCTAAAAGATTACAAGGAATGTATGTAGCTCAAATTGAAATTGAAAGAAATAGAAAAGAATTTAGGGTAGTAATTCATACAGCAAGACCAGGAATGATTATTGGTCGCGGTGGAGACGGTATTGAGAAACTCCGTAAAGATATTGAAAAATATATGAAGAGAAAGAAAGCGGATTTACCGACCAATTTCAAATTAGATATTTTAGAAGTTGCCAATCCAGAAGCTTCAGCTACAATTGTTGCTCAAATGGTAGTGGAACAATTAGAAAAAAGAGTGCCATTTCGAAGAGCGATGAAAAAGACTATTGATAAAGTAATGATGAATCGAGATGTATTAGGAGCTAGAGTTCTTTTATCTGGTAGATTAGGAGGAGCGGAAATGGCTCGTAAAGATCAAATTAGAAAAGGGGGTATCCCACTGCAGACTCTAAGAGCAGATATTGATTTTGCTATTGATCGAGCTCAGATGTCTTATGGAACAATTGGAGTAAAGGTCTGGATTTATAGAGGTCTTAAATATTCTAAAGATGCTCACACCAAAGGTTATTCTAGTATTAATGATGAGATTAAAAAATAATTTAAAATAAATATATGTTATTTCCTAAAAAAGTAAAACATCGAAAATGGCAATCACAAAGATCTTCTTTATCAAAAGCATCTCGTCCAGAGAGTAAGGGAGTGGATGTTGCTTTTGGAGCTTTTGGGTTAAAAGCTTTAACTGATAAAAGAGTTACTAGTAATCAATTAGAAGCTGCTCGTCGAGCGATGGTTAGATATGGTGGAAAGACAGCTAAATTTTGGATCAGAGTATTTCCTGATAGACCTTACACCCAAAAAGGAGCTGAAGTTCCTATGGGTAAGGGTAAAGGAGATCCTAAAGGATATTGTGTTGAAATTAGACCTGGTCGAATTATTTTTGAAATAGATGGAGTTTCAGAAGAAGCTGCTCACGAAGCTCTTCGAAAAGCAGGCACTAAATTACCAATTAAAACTAAAATTGTCGGCAGAGTTTAAGACTTGAAAAATATAAGAAAATAAGGTAATATAATTAGACTTATGAATTCAACTAATACTAAAATTAAATATAGAAAAAGAGTCACAGGAGTCGTAGTGTCTGACAAGATGGATAAGACTGTCGTAGTTAATACTCAAAGATTTGTTAAGCATAAAAAATACGGAAAATTTTATAAAATTGATAAAAAATATAAAGCTCACGATGAGAATAATGAGTTTAAAGTTAATGATAAAGTCATTATTGAAGAAACTAAGCCAATTTCTAAAGATAAAACTTTTAAAGTAGTTAGTAAAATAAATTAAAGATATGTTACAAGCTGGATCAAATGTAAAAATAACTGATAATACCGGAGCAAAGCAAGGCAGAATTTTTAAAATTCTCGGTGGCTCTAAAAGACGATATGCCTCAATTGGAGATATGGTAGTCTTATCTATTAAGATTGCAGATCCTAGAAAACAAGTTAAGAAAAAGGATGTAGTTTATGGTATTGTAGTTAGAACCTCAAAAGAATTTCGCCGAAAAGATGGTTCGTATATTCGTTTCGATGATAATGCTGTAGTTATAGTTGATAAAAAGAAAAAAGAGCCAAAGGCTACTCGTGTTTTTGGTCCAATACCAAAAGAAATTTCTGATAGCACTAATGAAGAGGTCAGAAAAATAGCCACTATGGCTCCAGAAGTTATTTAATATTTATATTTATTTAAAATTATGAAAGTTAAAAAAGGTGATCAAGTTAAAATTATAGCCGGAGATGATAAAGGTAAAACAGGAATTATTTCTAAAGTTTTTAAGTTAACTAATAAGGTCTTAGTCGAAGGCATTAATGTTTCTAAAAGACATAAAAAAGGAAAGAAACAAGATGAAAAAGGTAAAATAATTGAAATATCTACACCAATTGATTCCAGTAATGTTAGAAAGGTGTAATTATAAATATATGAAAGAAAATAAAAAATTTGAATATAAAATAAAAACTAAAATCGGAGAAGCTTATGAGGCAATGAAGAAAGAGTTTCACTATACTAATAAGTTACAAGCTCCAAGGTTAAATAAGATCACCATTTCAATTGCTACCGGTAGAGTTATTAAGCAAGATAAGAAGAAAAATGAATTTATTATTGATAGATTAAAGAAAATAGTTGGCCAAAAGGCAAACGAGAGATCTTCTAAGAAATCAATTGCTTCATTTAAGACTAGAATTGGCGACAAGATTGGAGTAGCTGTAACTTTAAGAGGTCCAAGAATGTATGGATTTCTTGAGAAATTATTAAATGTTTCTATACCTAGAACTAAAGATTTTCGTGGTTTTAAAAAATCTTCAGTAGATGAGGTTGGAAACTTAACTTTAGGAATTAAAGAGCATACTATTTTTCCGGAAATTCATGATGAAGAATTAAAAGATATTTTTGGTATGGCGATTACTTTTACTACGACAGCTAGAAATAAAGCTGAGGCTACTAAATTTTTTGAATTTATAGGTATTCCGTTTAAAAAAGATTAATTTTATTAAAAAAAGAAAACCCCTACAATAAATAGGGGTTTTTATTTTTGATTTTAAAATTAAAAATTAATTTAAACTCTCAGGTCGAGAGTAAGAAGCTTTATCTTTGCCTACCTTTTTAAGGTAGCAGCAAAGATTGAGAACTAATTTTCTTTTTGCTTCCAGTTGGTCTGGAGATTTACCACGGATTATAAACAACTCGTCTCCATACAATTTTCCGCTGTAAATATGTTCTGAATCAATATAGTCATGAACTATATATAGTTCACCTAATTTTCTTTTTCGAAACTTATTTACTAATCTGGATAATTCTTTTTTATAACAATTTTCAACATTGTTATGACTTTTTGAGCCATTGCCGAGCGGTTTTCTTTTGTTACCCATTTTTAGGTTTTTAATAGTGATTGATTTAATTTAATTACGAAATAAGAAATTCCTAAATTTTCTTTTGTACCTTATAAAACGATCTAACTTATAAGATTCTGGTGGCCAAGACTTTTTAACTTTTAAAATACAATTTAGGATTGCTTTTTCTAAGTTATCGCCGTTTCCTGTTATCCAGGTCTGAGAGTAAGAAGGTTTCATTTTAAAGACAACTCGATTTTTGAGGTCTCTTTTTTGAGGAGATTTGTATTTTATTTCTTTACCAAATCTTTTTCGATGTTTGTCCATCAAACCATCGAACTCTAAGAGAATTAGGTCACTTTCATTGAAGCAGGAATTTTGGGTTTCGGAATAGTCTGTCTCAAAACCAATTGGTTTTAATGTTAATTGCTTTTTAGGCATTGTTTTAGTTTTTAATGTTTAAAGAATATTTGAAAGAACGGATTTCTAATATACTTTATTTTGATTTGAATGTCAAATAACTATTATAATTTAATTATTTATTTAACAATCTAAAATGTTATACTTTGATTATTATGTCTGAAATTAATTTAAATACTGAGCTTGGAGAGATTAATCGATTGACCAAAGAGCATAAATTAGGGTTAAAAAAACTCAAGCTCGCTACAGTTGATGATTTATTAAATTATCTACCAGCCAGATATGCTGATGAAAGAGAAGAAAGAAATATACAGAACTTAGTAAAAGGCGAGAAAGTTATCTTGTTTGGAGAAATTCATAATTTAAAAACTAAGAGAAGTTTCAAAGGTCATATTCCGATGAGTGAAGCTAAGTTGGTTGATGCAACTGGATCAATCAAACTAGTCTGGTTTCATCAGGCCTATATTGCTAAAATGTATCAAGATGGAGATTTTTTAAAAGTCTCTGGGATAGTCAATGAGAAAAGTGGAGTTTATTCAATTCTTAATCCAAGTATTGAGAAAGTTAGCCGTGAGCATATTTATACGGAGAATAATTTATTTCAAGATATAGAAGAAAATAAAAGAGCAAAAGAATTAATTCCAATTTATAAAGAAACTAAAGGGGTGTCGTCTTTATTTTTACAATCTTTAATTAAGAGAGTTTTTATAGATAAAAATCTTTTAAAAGAAATTGAGAGGCACGATCCAATTCCAAAAGATATCTTAAAAGAATTACATTTACCTAACCTTAGAGAAGCTTATTTATATTTACATTTACCAAAGGCGAGCAGTATGGAGAAAATAAAATCTCAAATTATAACTGCTAGGAAAAGATTTGCCTTTCAAGAAATATTTTATATACAACTTTTCAAACAGATGGAGAAAGTTAAAGCCAAGCATTCACTTGCTTATAATATTAAGACAGATTATAAAGATAAATTAATTCAAGAAATTGAAAAAAGGAATAAATATAAATTAACTATAGGGCAACTTGAAGCAATTAATAGTATTGGAAAAGATTTAGAGAAGATTGAACCAATGAGTAGATTATTAGAAGGAGATGTTGGAAGTGGTAAGACTTTAGTCGCCGAAATAATAAGTTATTTAATTACCGATTATGAGAATCGTAATCTTAAAAATAATAAAAGACTTCAAGTAGCCATAATGACTCCAACTGAAATATTAGCTAATCAGCATTTTGAGACTTTTATAGAATTTTTCACTGATACTAAAGTTGAAATTGGATTATTAACTAGTAAGATCTGTAAAAAGTTTCCAAGTAAGATTAATCCAAAAGGTTGGGCGAAAATTTCTAAACCTCAACTTAAAAAGTGAGTAGCGAGTGGCGAAGTTTCGATTGTAATTGGAACTCAAGCTCTAATACAAAAAAGCTTATCTTTTCAAGATTTAGCACTTGTTATTATTGATGAGCAACATAGATTTGGAGTTAAACAAAGAGCCTTGCTCGCTAAGAAGAAATCTACGGAGACTAGAGTCTTAGCCGCCAACGATATTAAGAATCTTACTAATCAAAAGTTAAAGATAATTGAGAATAAGAATAAATTACCACATCTCTTATCAATGACCGCTACTCCTATTCCGAGAACTCTGGCTCTTACTATATTTGGAGATTTGGATTTGACTATTATTGGAGAATTACCCAAAGGTCGCAAGCCAATTGAGACAAGGTTAGTTAATGAAGCGAAACGAGAGGAAGTTTATCAAGAGATTGTTTCTGAAATTAAACAAGGGTATCAAGCTTATATTGTTGTTCCAAGAATTTCTGAATTAGATGAGGAAGAGATTCAAGCTGGGAAGAAATTAGATCTAAGATCAGTGGAGAGTGAAGTAATTAGTTTAAATAATTTCTTAAAGAAAAATAATCTTACCAAGATTAAAGTATTCGGGATGCATTCTAAATTAAAAAAAGATGAGAAAGAGAAAATTATGGAGGAGTTTGTGGAGAATAAAATCCAAATCTTAATCTCAACTTCGGTAATTGAAGTTGGAGTAAATGTTCCTAATGCTACTCGGATGATTATTGAGGGTGCAGAGAGATTTGGATTAGCTCAATTACATCAATTTCGAGGAAGAATTGGACGAGGAGGAAGAGATAGTATTTGCTATTTATTTTCTAAAGCAAGCTCCGAAATAACTAAGAATAGATTACAAGCTCTCTTAAAAGCTAAGAATGGATTTGAGCTTGCCGAATATGATCTTAATCAGCGAGGAATTGGCTCATTAATCTCTGGGAAACAATGGGGGATGTCAGATCTAGCTATGGAGGCAATTAAGAATTTAAAATTAGTTGAAACTGCCCGAAGTAAAGCCGAAGAATTAGTTCGAAGTGATAATCAATTATTAAATCATCCTCAACTTTTAGAAATTGTCAAAAAGAAAGAGCCGGTACATCTTGAGTAGAAGATATTTTTTTATTTTCAAGTATAAATTGTGATTAACTTAGAGTATTTTGTTTTTCCTATGTTAAAATTATAATATGAGAAAAGTAAAAGTTAATTTTAAAATTAAAAAAACTAATCCTATTAAAAATAAAAAATTAAAAAAAGAACAGGTCTCTATCTACGATGGACTTAAGAAATATTTACGAGTAGTGAATTATCTCTCAGCAGCCCAACTTTATCTTAAAGATAATTTTCTCTTAGAAGATAAATTAAAGGTTGAACATATTAAGAATAGACTTTTAGGACATTGGGGAGGGGCGACTGGAGTGAACTTTATCTTAGCGAATTTAAACTTTTACCTTAAACAGCATCAGAAATCTAATCCTAAATTAAGAGATGTAATCTTCTTACTTGGTCCTGGACATGCTTTTCCAGGATTGCAGGCTAATCTTTTTATGGAGAGGACCTTAAGTTATTATTTTAATAATCAAGATAAGAATATTTCTAATATTTTTGATTTTGAAATTTCATATGATAGAGAAGGGTTAGAGAATCTAATTTTACACTTTGGCTCTCCGAATGGCTTTCCGACTCATGCTTCGCCCGATACCCCGGGAGCAATCTTGGAAGGGGGTGAGCTTGGTTATTCTATCTCTAATGCCTCAGGAGCTATTTTAGATAATAAAGATTTAATAGCAGTAACTATGGTTGGTGATGGGGAAGCAGAAACAGCTTCTTTAGCAACTTCTTGGCACCTTTCTAAGTTCATTGACCCAAGAGTAAATGGGGTAGTTTTACCAATCTTAAATTTAAATAGTTATAAAATATCAGGGCCAACAATATTTGCTAGAATGAATGATAAAGAGTTAAAGGATTTCTTTATTGGTCATGATTACGAGCCGTTAATTATTGATGCGATGAGCGATACTAAAGTCTATGCTAATCGTTATAATCATGATCAATCTCGGGATGAAGTTTATGTAGAGACACAGAAAGTTCTTGACTATGCTTTTAAGAAAATTATTAAGATGAAAAGGTCAGGTGAGACTAAGGGACTTCCAGTGATAATTTTAAAAAGTGATAAAGGTTGGACTGGACCGAAATATTTTGACAGAGTAAAGATTGAAGGCAACTCAGTATCGCACCAAGTTCCACTTGAAGATTGTAAAACTGATCCTAAGGCTTTGATAGAACTTGAAAAGTGACTAAAAAGTTATAATATTAATGAATTATTAGTAAAAGAGAAATCTAAATCAGTAAGGATAATTGAGAAAAGATTTAATATTGAAAATAAGCAACTTTTCTTAAAAGAAATAGAAGACATTATTCCAGAAAAGATGTATAGATTAGGAGAGAATATTCACTCACAACAAGGGGGTAAAGGAAAGTTAAAACCACTTAAGACTCCAAGTCTAACGAAAGTTTTTAAAAAGCAAATCTTAGGACAAAGTAAAGATTGAGATAAACACTCTCCAACAAGAGTAATTGGAGCATATCTAGATGAAGTTTTTAAATTAAATGAAGCTAATAAGAATTTTAGATTTTTCTCTCCTGATGAGACTTATTCTAATAAATTAGATAATATTTTTAACGAAACAGCTCGGGCTTGGCTTCCAGAAATTAAGCCCTGAGAAAAAGATCTTGGAAAAACTGGGCGAGTAATTGAAGTGTTGTCAGAGAATTCTTTAATTGGTTTAATGATGGGATATATTTTAACTGGTCGTCATGCTTTCTTTGATACTTATGAATGTTTCGCTCAAGTAACTGTATCAATGGTTGATCAATATTTAAAATTCTTAAGAGTCTCTCAAGATATAGCTTGGAGAGGTGATGTTTCTGGATTTAATATTATTTTATCATCTCCAAGTTGGTTACAAGAGCATAATGGATACTCTCATCAGAATCCGGGATTTATTGACGATATGATGGCTAGAAATAGTGAGTTAGTTGAATTGTATTTTCCAGTAGATGCCGTAGCAGCTGGCTATGCGATCGACCGAATTGTCAAAAGTAAGAATAAGATTAATATTTTAGTTGCCGGGAAAGATGACGATAGGCCATTATTCTTATCAGAGAAAGAAGCTAAGAAAAGTATCGAAGAGGGAATTATGTTTTTCGAGAGTTATTCTGATAAATTAAAAAGTAGTGAGAATTATGATCTGATCATTACTGGAATTGGAGACTATATGACACTTGAGTGTCTAACCGGGCTTGATCTCATTAATAAACTTTTTACTAAGTATAGTTTAACTAAATCAAGAAGAGAAATTAAGTTAGGGTTCTTAAATATTTCTCGAATTAATGCTGCAGATGATTTTAGTAGTAAGAGAAAAGAATTTAATCAAAAGTTGAACGATCTAATTGGAAAGACCAAGACGTTTGTGAACTTTCATGGTCATCCTCAAGCTATAAGCAACGTCTTTTTCCAATCTGGGTTTAATAAAGAGCAAGTTGAGTTACGAGGTTATATTGAGCGAGGTGGAATTACCACTTTACTTGGTATGCATTTAGTTAATGAGACTAGTCGTTATCATATTGCTACTTGAATAATTGAAGAATTATTTAAAATGAAAAAGATTGATAAATTAACGAGAGATTTCTTAAGAAAAGATATTCAGAAGGAGATGAGTATTGAAAATAAATACATTAACGATCATTTTATTGATAGTGAGAGAATATTAAATTGGAAATTTGGAGAATAAATTTATGCTTAAGTTTGAAAAACAAAAAAACGAAAAGATTATTTTAATTTCTAATATCGGCTCGGCTTCGAGAAAATATATCGTCTACGGTTTCAATCAACAAACTAAAAAGAATAGAAAAATCTTAGAGTTGAACTTTGATGGTAAAGAATATTATCCGAAAGTTAAATTAACTGAGGCTATGTATGCTTTCTTTGATCTGGCTAAGTCTGAGATTGGTTTAAAAATTTCTGATATTGATATAATTGCTGAGCGAGTAGTCGCAGTTGGAGAGTATTTCTTAGAAGATAAATACATAGATGAAGTTTATATTGAAAAATTAGAGAAAGTTTTAAAATATAATTCACTTCACACGAAAAGTTTATTGAATGAGATTAGGCAATTATTATTAATTCGTAAAGTTTGCTTAGATCGGAAGATAAAGTGTAGATTTAAATTAATTGGTATTTCAGACTCAACTTTTCATAATACTATTTCAGCTGAAACTTATACTTATGCCGTTCGGCAAGTCAAAGGTGAGGAGAAATTCCGCCGATATGGTTATCATGGTATATCGATGAGCGAAGTTAATTATCTCTACGGTAAGGATTTTAATAATATTATTTCTATACATCTTGGTGGTGGTGGCTCAGTTACGGCTATACAAAAAGAGAAAAGTATTTATAATTCTTTTGGAATGACCGCAGTCTCCGGAATAATTAATCTTACTCGCTCAGGCGATATTGACCCATTAGTAGTGGTTGGTATTTTGAAATCCAATCAGAAAAGTTTTCGATTTTTATCTAGTGAGAATTATTTATTTACAGATACGGCTAAAGAATTATATGAGAATAGCGGACTTTATGTTCTAACGGGAGAAAAAGATATGAGAGATATTTTAGAGAATCTAAAATCTAAAAATATAAAAGTAAAATTAGAAAATGAATTCGCCCTAAATGTTTATCTTAATCGTATTAATGAATCTGTCGGTTCGGCCTTATCTCATTTGGGTAAAGTCGAAGCAATTGTCTTAACTGGAGCGATCTTAGAGAAAAGTGAAGTTTTTCGAAATAAACTAATTAAGAAAATTTCTTGGCTAAAAGTTAAAAAAGCGAATATTTTCGTCGCTAAAACCGAAGAAGATAAAGAGATGTTACGACTATTGATTGAGGGGAAGTTTGTGTAATGTAATTTAAGAGACTTTAAATTTTCTTATTTTTCTGTTATAATCCATTTATTAAAAATAAGCTATTGGAATACTGCATAAATTATTATGAAAGAAAAGAAATTAATATATAAAGTCGTAGCCTTTTGGTTATTTATTCTAGCGATAGTTAGTGCTTATTTATTAGTATTTAAGAGTAAAGATTTTAAGTATGGATTAGACTTAAATGGCGGAACTTCTCTTACTTATGTTGCTGATTTATCTAAAATTAATCAAATAAATGAGCAAGCCAACCTTGCTACGACAACTATCTCAACAACCACTGGTCAAAGATTAGCCACGATTGATTCAACAAAGATCAATGTCGAGGACTCTATGAATGGGCTTAGAGATGTGATCGAAAAAAGAGTTAATACTTTCGGAGTATCTGAAGCTATAATTAGAACTGAGTATTCAGTTTATAATAACGAGCATCGTCTGATTGTTGAATTACCAGGAATTGATAATTTAGATGAAGCAATTAAGATTATAGGAGATACTCCTAATCTAGAATTTAAATTAGTTGACGGGACTATGGATCAAAATAACCTAGTATCTTCAACTACTAAATTAATTGATACGGGGATAACTGGAAAATTATTAAAGAAAGCGACTTTGTCTTTTGATCAATATAGCAATAAACCATTAGTGGTGATTAGTTTCAATGATGAAGGTAAAAAACTTTTTGCTGATCTAACTAAGAATAATATTGGGAAGCAAGTGGCAATTTATTTAGATGGGAATGCAATCTCAGCCCCAACTATTCAGCAAGAAATCTCTCAAGGAGAAGCAACCATCTCTGGAAATTTCTCACTGGCTGAGGCAAAACAATTAGTAACTAGATTAAATAGTGGAGCTCTTCCAGTCCCAATAGTTTTATCAACTTCTCAAATAGTTAGTCCAACTTTAGGAGCTCAAGCTAAAACTGATGCTTATCAAGCCGGATTAATTGCCCTCCTTGTAATCATGGCCTTAATGGTAATCTGGTATAGATTACCAGGACTTCTATCCTCAATTGCTTTGGTTATATATGTGATCTTAGTTCTATCTTTGTTCAAAATTTTTAGTGTTGTTTTAACAGCCGCTGGAATCGCTGGGTTTATTATCTCAATTGGAATTGCTATAGATGCAAATATATTAATCTTTGAAAGATTGAAAGAAGAAATTACTAGTGGGAAAGAAATACATGAAGCAACCGAAGAAGCTTTCCATAGAGCTTGAACTTCAATTCGGGATTCGAACATCGCTTCAATACTAGTAGCTTTAATTCTGTATGCTTTCGGCTCTGCTTTATTAAAAGGTTTCGGACTAGTGTTATTAATTGGAGTATTAGTTTCTATGTTTTCATCTATGATTATTTCTAAATATTTTATTAGAGCTTTCACTCCTTGGAGCAAAGACTCTAAGCATTATAAATTAGTTAAATCTTTATTTAAGTCAGGATTTCATAAATAATTAAAATAAATATATGTTTATCATTAAGCATCGATGGATATTTCTAACCTTTAGCACTATCTTATTAATAGGATCGATTGTTTTACTTTTTACTACTGGTATTAGAAAAGGAATTGATTTTACTGGCGGGACTGATGTAGTCATTGCTTATAATGGTTATTCTTCTACTGATGACGGAAAAATCGACTTAGATTATATCAAAAATAATATAGTTAAAAGTGGATTTGAGGTTAAAAGTATTTCTTTACAAAATATAAATGCTTCTGGTACGGCCTATGTAGATATTAAATTATCAGGAGATATTAAACCAAATGATAGAGCTAATTTTGAAAATGCTTGAAGCTTTAATCATGATAGTCATTATGAAGCTAAACAAATCTCCGAAAATATTATTGGCCCATCTATGGGTATAGAATTAACTAAGAAGGCATTTACTTCGGTAATCTTAGTTTCCTTAGTTATGTTAATCTTTATTGCTTATTCTTTCCGAGAAGTATCGAAACCAGTCTCATCTTGGAAATTCGGATTATTTACAGTGGTGGCTTTAGCTCACGATGTTTTAATTACTCTTGGAGTGTATGTGATCTTAGGTATAACTCATGGAGCCGAGATTGATTCTTTATTTATCTTAGCTCTTCTAACTATAATGGCTATTTCTATGGCTGATACGATTGTCGTTTATGATAGGATTAGAGAGAACTTAAAAAAGCGACATGGTGGAGAAACTTTTGAAGAGACTGTTGGTAAAAGTATTGATCAGACTTTGCTAAGATCATTTAACACTTCTTTTGCTGTCTTACTTGTATTATTTGCCTTATTTTTCTTTGGACCAGCATCAACTCATGACTTTACTTTAACTTTAATTGTCGGAATGACTATTGGAACTTATTCTTCAATCTTTATTGCTTCACCGCTCTTAGTAATTACGGATGGATTAAGAAAGAAAAATAAGAAATCTTAAGCTTAGTAATTTAAATAACTCATTAAGAGTTATTTTACTTTGTGCTATAATTTAATTATTAAAAATAAATAAATATATGATACCTCAAAAAGAAGCACTTCTCAATTTATTAAATACTTATATACCATTATTAGTTTTAATCACTTTTATTGTCGTAGTTATTGCTTATGTTTTGTATTTTACTAAGTTTAGAAAGAATCAAAATCATAAATTAGCGAAGAGAATTAAGAATGTGGCTTTACCAATAGCTTTCTTTATAACACTCGGTGGAATGATAATTTCTTTAATTTATTCTGATTATCTAGATCAGGCGGCTTGTGGACTTTGTTGATTCCAGAGAATATTTATTTATTCTCAAGTTGTGCTTTATTTAATTGCTTACCTTAAGAATGATATTAAAGTATTTTCTTATACAATCTGATTATCAGTAGTTGGTGGAATTATTGCCCTTTACCATGAATGATTACAGCTTGGATATAGTGAATTAATCCCATGTCCAACTACTCCAGGATTAGTTGATTGTGCTAAGCCCACATTCTTAGCTTATGGATTTGTCACTATCCCATTTGCTTCATTAACTATATTTTTGGTTTTAATTTTCTTAGCGGTATTGGTTAATAGGAAAGAGAGGTAAAGAAATAAATATGTTAGATCTTCGTTTAATTGAATATATAAACTCACAACTTAAAAATGGAGTTTCCAACTAACAGATTAAACAAAATCTTCTAGGTGTCGGCTGGTTAGAAGAAGATGTTGAGCAAGCTTTTCAAGGGGTTAATAGTAATACTACAAGTAATGAAGATAATAATAATGCCAACAATAATTTATCTGAGAACAATTTTAATAACCCTAGTTTTCAAAACAAAGCTAAACATAGTTTAATTAGTAAAGTTCTTTGGATATTGTTAGCAATTATTTTAATCTCCGGAGTTAGTTTGGCAGCTTATAAATATGTGTATTTACCTTCAAAAGTAAATCTTTCTGTAAAAAATAATGAATTAATTAATAATGCGACAAGTTCAACCACTACTACAGAGATAAATTCTAATCAAAATACATATATTATAGCTACTTCTACGGCAACAAGCTCTCAGGATATTAATAGTAATAAAGTTTATCAGAATGTTAATGAAGTTGAAGAAGATTTTAAAAATACTACCATAACTTGTAATAATTATGATTGTGCAATTCAGGCAGCAAGCATTTGTAAGCCAGTCTTAAGCTTAGTAGATATTAAGATACCTTATCCAATTAATCAAGATATCACTATATCTAGTAAAATTAAAACTTATTTTGGAAAATTATCATCAGGAAAATGTGTTCAGATATCATCTCCAGTAGGGGAGACTAAAGCTATAGTTTCGACAGCGGGCAGAAATAATATGATAAAAGATGGGGCTACTAATCAAGAGATTGATTCAATGCTCTCAGATATCAATAATGTTTATAAAGAAAATAAAGATGATTCAATAACTACTTGTATTAGTGATGAAAATGCTTTAGCTCAGTATTTTATAGATTTAAAAGATGGGAATCTGAATATTTCAGAAGATAGTAATGGTAGTTCTACATATACCACCTCCAAAGGACAAAAAATATCTTGTAATATTCAATAAAAATAGCCGACAACTTTATAAAGTTGTCGGCTATCACCTTAAATCTTTTAAGAAAATTCATCATGAAGATCATATTCTTCCCCAGGGGTAAGTCTCTTAGGAATGCTAGCTAGATCCAATCTTCTTTCTAGCTCTGACTCTAATTGATCTACATCAAATGGAGATTTTCCATTGCCTCCATTTCTAATTTTTAATTCCAAAGCTCTCTTAAAGTTTTGAATCAGGATTCGATAATCCATAGAATTTAATTCCTGCTGAGAATAACACATGATTTATTATTTTAAAGGTGAAAAATAAATGAAATATAACTATTTTTACTATAGCATATTCTAAAATAAATACTAGTAACTAGTAACCAGAAACTAGTACACCAAGTTTGCATTATTTTCCTTATTATGTTAGTATATCAAGACTTAATTGGGAGTTTAAAATTTCTCTAAAAATTAGGGAAATTATTTTTAAAGTCTCTAAAATTAAGTTGTAATTTGTCAAAAGAATACCTAACATTGCAAGAATCTACCCATCTCAATCGGGTAGATATTTAAGAGAAAAGAAAATTTATACAAATTTCTTTTGCTCCGTTTTTATAATTAGAGTTTGATCCTAGCTCAGGATGAACGCTGGCGGCGTGGATAAGGCATGCAAGTCGAACGGAACTAATCACATGGAAGTCTAAACAAAATTTGAGTAGCAATACAATTATCGAGTTTAGATGGAAAAGTGACAGTTTAGTGGCAAACGAGGTAGTAATATTTAGGAACATACCCAGAAGTCTTGGATAACCAATCGAAAGGTTGATTAATACAAGATGGTCTCGAAAGAGTAAAGATTTATCGCTTCTGGATTGGCCTAAACAGTATCAGCTAGTTGGTAAGGTAATGGCTTACCAAGGCTATGACGCTTAGGGGAGGTGAGAGCCTGGCCCCCACCGATGGGACTGAGACACGGCCCATACACCTACGGGTGGCTGCAGCCGAGAATATTCCACAATGGACGAAAGTCTGATGGAGCGACGCCGCGTGATGGATGAAGAACTTAGGTTTGTAAACATCTTTTATGAGGGAATAAGTTTATTGAAGGTACCTCATGAATAAGGACCTGCTAAACTCGTGCCAGCAGCAGCGGTAATACGAGTGGTCCGAGCGTTATCCGGAATTATTGGGCGTAAAGGGTCTGTAGGTTGCTTAGTTAGTCTCCCGTTAAATCTTTGGGCTCAACTCAAAGTCTGCGGGGGAAACGTCTAAGCTTGAATATGTAAGGGGTGTGCGGAACTCATAGTGTAGGGGTGAAATCCGTTGATATTATGGGGAACACCAAAAGCGAAGGCAGCACACTGGTATATTATTGACACTGAAAGACGAAAGCGTGGGTAGCGAATGGGATTAGATACCCCAGTAGTCCACGCCCTAAACGTTGCTCTCTCGCTATTAGAAGTATCGACCCTTCTAGTGGCTTAGCTAACGCGGTAAGAGAGCCGCCTGGGAAGTACGAGCGCAAGCTTAAAACTCAAAGGAATAGACGGGGAGACGCACAAGCAGTGGATTATGTGGTTTAATTCGACGGTAAACGAAGAACCTCACCAGGATTTGAAACTAAGTTGAAAGGTCTAGAAATAGATCCCTCGCAAGACAATTTAGCAGGTGATGCATGGCCGTCGTCAGTTCGTGGTTTGAGCTGTTCCCTTCAGTGGGGTAACGAACGCAACCCTCATCGTATGTTATAAGTATCATACGAGACTGCCCTTTTATCGAGGGAGGAAGGCGAGGATGACGCCAGGTCAGCATGTCCCTTTGACATCCTGGGCTACACACATAATACAATCGCGTTGACAGCGGGTCGCGACGGGGTAACCCTGAGCCAATCCTTAAACAGCGCGCCAGTTCAGATTGAGGGCTGCAACTCGCCCTCATGAAGTCGGAATTGCTAGTAATTGCGGGTCAGCTATACCGCAGTGAATACGTTCTCGTCTCTTGTACTCACTGCCCGTCAACTCAAGGGAGCCGGGGGTACCCAAAGGCTTTCGTAAGAAGGACTAAGGTAAAATCGGTGACAGGGAGTAAGTCGTAACAAGGCACGGCTAGCGGAAGCTGGTCGTGGATTAATTCAATTTGAAAA
>CAZWMQ010000006.1:0-1957 GCA_964635125.1 uncultured Candidatus Saccharibacteria bacterium
TAGCAATAATTGTTACTATTACACAAACCCATATAGGGTTTAACAAGATTAAACTAATTTTTTCGTTAATTTTAGAATTATTCATAAATTATCGTGTTTTTTATTCAATTTCTGAACCCAATTCTATCATTCTTTCTTTAACTCTTTCATAAATAGCATCGTCCAGAATTCTATCGCCACAATATTCGATAAAATAATCAGAGCCACTATCTATTCCATATTCTTCTTCCAACTCTCCCAATCTTTTTGCATATCTATTTTCTATTTCTTCATAAATACTAGATTCTGCAATGAGTGATAAATAAGCAGTAATTTCTATACAGGCCTCATCGCTTATCTCTCCCTCATTAGATGATTTAATATCATCAGAATTGTTATCTGATAGTCCGCCAATATTTTCTTCGTTTAAATTTATTGGATTTTCTAAATTATAATCTATGTTCTTTTTAGAGAAAAAATTATTTTGATAAGTAACAAATAATAGAACTACTAATATAAGCAAGGATATTGAAATAACGATAATGTTTTTTTTAGTCATATTTTTATTTATTTAATTTATAAATTATCGACTTTTAAATTTAATTATATTATAAAAATTAATATAAATTATTGCAATAAAGAAATAAAATCAAGTACCATTTTCTCTATTTCTTCTCTATTCATATAGCCCTCCTTCTCTAAACAACTATTTAAAGGAACAATTAAATGATCAATAAAGGTCGTGCCTTCGTCGTGAGTAACTTTTGTAATAGTTTTAAATTCTTTTAATGATTGACAAAATAATTTACCACTTGGCATACAGTGCAAAGAAGTTAGAAGATTGCCCGAAATTAAGAAACTATTTACTTGAATTGCTTGAAGTATCTTGTCATCTATCGGATAGTCCTCTTTTTCAAAAGCATCTGAAGGAAATTTAACCCTATCATCAAAACCACCCGAAGCCTGAATTTTTGTTATAGTCCCGTCTGGATTTTTAATTTCTATTATTCTGTCCTTCTTTTTCTCTTTTTTTATAACCTTGGGCTTTGGTGGAGTTAAAAAATACACTGCAGGATATTGATTAAATTTACCCACTTCGTATTTTATGTTTGCCTCTTGAGTATTCTTTATCATCTGAGCAGAAGCTTCTTTTATTTTTTCTAATAATTTATTTATTTCATCAATACTTTTCCCCTGTTTTTTCATCTCCGCCACTATTAAGGGATTACTGAACGCTTCTTTTATGGTCATATTATCTGGAGCGCCAGGTATTGATGTATCAGCTAATCCTTTTGAAAATTGACTAGCTAAATTTTCTAGTGCTTGAGATGCTAATTTTTCCTGCCCATAATCTATCACGGAGATATTAGTTTGATAATCATATTCTTCAGGAAAAATTTTATTAGTTTTGTTTCTTAAATCTTGTACATCTTGAATAGTCATTCCAGATATTAGGCCCATTTGAATAGCAATAATCATAGCTTCGTAGAAATCAGACCTTCTTCCCTTTTTTGTAATAATTCCATACGTTGAGGTGGTTTCTATTGTGTTGTTTCTTTTTTCTTGTTTAATTATTTTGTTTCTTTCTGCTTTTTCAAAATCCATAAAGACCTCTGGATTCAAGTGTCCCAATTCAAAAACTAGTTGTTGATTGTTTGATATCTTGTTAAAAAACTTCCACCTTTTAGGGTCTATAATTTTTTCAACGTTTATGTCTTTTTTTAACATATTGTTACTATATTAAATTATCAACACTAACATCAAGGGCTTTCGCAACCCTTTTTAATGTTTCAAGTGTCGGGTTTATATTTTCCCCTGTTTCCATTTTAATTAGGGTATTATTGGCGACATCGGCCAATCTCGCCAATTTTTCTTGCGAAAGCCCTTTGGCTTCCCGCAACCTCTTTACATTTTTTGATAAGTTGGAGGGCACCCATTTTCTTAGACACATTGTCTGTGAAGTTCCAGATAGCGCCGG
>CAZWMQ010000007.1:0-1863 GCA_964635125.1 uncultured Candidatus Saccharibacteria bacterium
GTGAGATTGAAAGAAGACAGGAAATAACTAAGAATTTTAATGAAAGAATAAAAAAGGAAGACCATGCTAATGATGTGATTCGCGAACATCTTTCCCAAGATCCTAAGAAAATACTACCTACTGGTTATGATATTAAAGATTATAAAGAAAAGAAATTATTAGATAATCTTGCCCCAAGAAAGACCGATGAGAAAGTCTCCGAGATTGTCTCAATAATGATTGATAGAGGAATTCATTCAGCAATTAAGATAGTTCGAGATTTAAAAGATAGAGAACTCGAAGCTGACTTTCATCGTTTTTTAGTTAATTATTTATTAGCTTCGTCTGAGGGAGAAAGATTAAAGCGAGAATTATCTAAAGCTGATTGGAAGGCCCTAAACATGCGGCTCTATGAGATAACTTTGATTAATTTAAATGAAGATAAAGAAAAAAATATTAAAAATACTAAAGAGTTTATTGCTTTTATGGAGCAATTTTATGCGAATATGTTGTCTATATCGAAAGATTTAGATAATAAAGACAATGATTATTATACTTTAGAAATTGCCAAGGCGAATTATTCTAATGAAGTAATGTTCTATGTTTCCGTTCCTAAGGAGATGTCGGATTTATTTGAAAAAAGTGTTTTAGCTTTATTCCCAGATATTTCGGTGAAGCACTCAGTTGATGATTATAATATTTTCTCCAGCACAGGATTTCAATTAGCCGCATATGCTTCGACAATCAATACTCCAGCTCAATCTTTAAAGACATATGAGAAGATGGAGGGGGATCCAATCTCTTTTATAATGTCAGCTTTTACTAAGTTAGCTAAAGAAGGTGAAGCGGCTAGCTTTCAAATTGTCGTTAAGCCAGCTGGAGAAAGTTTTTTCAAGAAATACACTACTATCTTAGAAGAAATGAGAAAAGGGGAAACTTTAAAAAGAGTTTTAGCTCGAGATTCGTTTATGAAAGATTTCTTTTTGACTTTCAAAGAAGTAGCTAAAGACTTAACCAAGAATGAGAAAGATATCGAGAAAGAGAAAAATAAACCTAAGAAATTAGAAGATGAGCGAGCTTTAAAGAATATTGAAAATAAATTAATCGCGACTATAGTGGATACTAATCTTAGATTAGTAGTTAATGCTCAATCCCTTGATAGAGCGAAATCCATCTTAAACGAACTAGCTTCGACTTTTAGGCAATATACTGAGACTGGAAGTAATTCTTTACAATTTAAATTATTAGACGGAGCAAGGTTAAATGAAATCATACATAATTTTATTTATCGTATTTATGATGAACATGAATCTTTACCACTTAATCTAAAAGAGTTAGCTACACTTTATTATTTTCCAGCCAAAGTTAAAGATTTTGTTCAACTTAAAAAGATTGAAGCAAAATCTGCCCCAGCTCCAATGGATTTACCACAAGAAGGATTATTTGTTGGAATAAATAATTATCGTAATTTGGAAACAAAGATATTTATTCCAGAAACAGACAGACTTCGTCATATGTATATTATCGGACAAACTGGAACTGGTAAGTCAGTTATGCTACAGAATATGATTATTCAGGATATTTTAAATGGTGAAGGTTGTTGCTTTATTGATCCACATGGGGAAGATATTTTAAATATTATGAGTAATATACCAAAAGAGAGATGGGACGATGTGATTTACTTTGACCCAGCTTATACCGAGATGCCGATGGGCTTAAATATGATGGAATATGATATTAATAAACCAGAGCAGAAGATATTTGTAATTAATGAATTGTTATCAATCTTTAAGAAATTATTTGCGGAGTCTTCACCGGAATCAATGGGCCCAGCTTTTGAGCAATATTTTAGGAATTCCGCCGGCTTAGTAATGGAAGATCCAG